>NZ_JBELQE010000043.1:0-50133 GCF_040270385.1 Methylorubrum podarium
TCCCTCCCCACCGCCGACCGTCCGGTCCCGCCTCGGACCTGACGCGCCGGCGCGCGCGTTCGGCATCGGCGAAGACGATTGAGGAAGGGCGGGGCGTTCGTGTCGGATACGGCCACCGATCACATCACCGATCACATCCATGTCGGCAAGGACGGCTGGCTGTTCGTCGTCGCCGGCAGCAACAACGTCATCGCGCAGTTCAACGCGTCGGGCTTCATGGCCCGCCAGGCCGAACTCTGGCGCGAGCTCATCGCCGCCCGCGCGGCGCGGGCGGGCCGGCTCGGCATCGCCTACCACCACGTCGTCGTCCCGGAGAAGCTCAGCGTCTACGACAACTTCCTGGACGGGATCGCGGTCGATCCCCGCCTCTCACCGGCCCGCCGCCTGATCCGCGGCCTGCCGCGCCGCCGCTGGTTCTCCCGGCTGAAGGGCCGGCTCCGGGACTGGCCGACGACGCGCGTCCTGCGGCGGACCTGCGTCGACCTCGTCGAGCCGATGCGGGCGGCGCGCGGGGGCGAGGACCTGTTCTACCGCACCGACAGCCACTGGACCTTCGCCGGCTGCCATCTCGCCTATGTCGAGATCTGCCGCGCGCTGCGGGCCCCGCCCTGCCCGGACCTGTCCGCCCGCGGCTATCGCGAGACCGAGATTTCCGGCGACCTCGGCGGCCGCTTCGATCCGCCCCGCACCGAGCGGACCCGGATCCACGAACTCCAGCGCGACGCGGTGCGCCGCTACGCGAGCCCGATCGTGGCGGCGCGGGAGGCGGCAGGCCGCGCCGACACGCTCCATGTCGGCTCGCACGTCATCTACGGCAACGCCGCCGCGCGGGACCCGCGCCGCCTCGTCCTCTTCGGCGATTCGTACTCGCACTTCGCGCCGCTGATGCTCACCATCATGCTGGCCGAGACCTTCGCCGAGGTGCATTTCGTCTGGAGCACGTCGGTCGATTGGGCCTATGTCGAGCGGGTCCGGCCCGACATCCTGCTGACCGAGATCGCCGAGCGCTTCATGTTCCGCGTCCCCGACGACCGCTTCGACCTGGAGGCCTACGCCGCCGAACGGTTCGGGGCGGAGCTGGCCGGCGGAGGCGGCGAGGCGGCCTGAAGCGGACGGCCTCGTCAGAACAGTTCGCCCTGCACGGTTTCGGCCGATGCCGTCGGGGTCGAGGGCGGCTTCGCGGCCACGGGCTCGGGCAGGCCGGCATCGTCGTTGCGCACGCTGTTGACGCGCTCGCTCACCGGATCGAGCCGCAGCCAGTCGTCGGGACAGGGCCGGCAGAGGCGGGCCGCCTCGGGCGCGTCCACCGCCGCGTCGAGCCACGCGCCGACCGCCTCCGGCGCCAGGATCGCCGGCATCCGCTCGTGGATCGCGCTCAGGGTGCCGTTGGCCAAGCAGGTGACGATGGCCGCGGTATCGACCTCCGAGCCGTCCGCCCCCATCCACGGCTCCCACAGGCCGGCCAGCGCCATCGGCGCGCCGTCGGCCCTGCGCACGGCGAACGGCGTCTTGGTCGCGGCCTTCCCCGTGCCGTCGCGGCGCCACTCGTAGAAGCCGTCGGCGAGGAACACGCAGCGGCGGTGGCGCAGCGCCCCGCGGAAGGCCGGCTTCTCCCCCGCCGTCTCGATGCGGGCGTTGAACAGGACGGGGAAGTCCGACGGGTCCTTGAGCCAAGCCGGCCACAGGCCCCAGCGCATCAGCCGGAAGTGGCGCTCGCCGCTCTCGCGCAGGACCACCGGCACCGGCTGGGTCGGCGCCACGTTGAAGCGGCCGGGAAAGTTCGGCTGCTCGGAATAGCCGTAGAAGGCGCGGTAGACCTCCGGCGGCTGACCGATGAAGAAGCGCCCGCACATGAACGCGATATGGGCGCCCGGCGGGGGCCGGATCAAGCGGCGCCGGCGCCCGAGTCACAGCGATGATCGGTCTCCCACTCATCGCCTCATCCTCAGGTGCGGAGCGAAGCGGAGCCTCGAAGGATCCTCCAGCCGGCCGCGCGATCCCTGGAGGATCCTTCGAGGCCGCTGGCGCGGCACCTCAGGATGAGGAGGAGGGTTGGATCGAATGCGTCTCCCGTTTTGTCGCGCCCCGCCCGTGCCGATCCGGTATCCACTTCCGCGCCCAAGCGCTCTACCTTGCCGCCCATGACCACCCCCGCGACGGCGACCGCTCCCGAGCCCGTCCTTCAGGTGCGCGCCGTGCCGGGCATGGCCCGGTTCGACGCGGCCGAATGGGACGCCTGCGCCACCTCGCCCGAGACGCTCGGCGCCGGCGACGAGACCTTCAACCCGTTCACCTCCCACGCCTTCCTCTCGGCGCTGGAGGAGGCGGGATGCGTCTCCCGCCGCACCGGCTGGCTGCCGCTGCATGTCCGCGTCGAGCGCGAGGGCAAGCTCGTCGGCGCCGCGCCCTGCTACCTGAAGTCCCACAGCCAGGGCGAATACGTGTTCGACCACGGCTGGGCCGACGCCTACGAGCGGGCCGGGGGCAGCTACTATCCGAAGCTCCAGGTGAGCGTCCCGTTCACGCCCGTCACCGGCCCCCGCTTCCTCGTCGCGCCCGGCGAGGATCCCGACACTGCGGCCTCGGCCCTCGTCGCGGGCCTGCGCGCCCTGCGGACCGAGACGGACGCCTCCTCGATCCACGTCACCTTCATGCGCGAGCGCGAGGCCGGGCAGGCGGAGCGCCTCGGAATGCTGCCGCGCATGGACCAGCAGTTCCACTGGGTGAACGAGGGTTACGCCGGCTTCGACGACTTTCTCGGGGCGCTCGCCGCGCGCAAGCGCAAGGCGATCAAGCGCGAGCGGCGGGACGCCCTGAGCCGGGGAATCACGGTCGAGCACAAGACCGGCGCCGACCTCTCGGAAGCCGATTGGGACGCCTTCTACGCCTTCTATCAGGACACCGGCGCCCGCAAATGGGGCCGCCCCTACCTCAACCGCCGCTTCTTCTCACTGATCGGCGAGCGGATGGCGGATCGCATCCTGCTGGTGATCGCGAAGAATGCGGGCCGGCCGATCGCGGGCGCGATCAACTTCATCGGCGACACGGCGCTCTACGGCCGCAACTGGGGCTGCCTCGAGGATCACCCCTTCCTGCATTTCGAGGTCTGCTACTATCAGGCCATCGACTTCGCGATCGCCCGCGGGCTGAAGCGGGTCGAGGCCGGCGCCCAGGGCGAGCACAAGCTCGCCCGCGGCTACCGCCCGGTGCCGATGTACTCGGCCCACGACATCGCCGACCCGAGCCTCGGCCGGGCCGTCGCCGACTATCTGAGGCGGGAGCGCAGCCATGTGCGCGCGGCCATCGCCGAGTACGAGGCGATGTCGCCCTTCCGCCGCTGCGAGGATACCAGCGCATGAACACGATCGACCGCATCCGCACCTATGCCGACGAGCTGACCGCCCTGCGGCGGGATCTCCACGCCCATCCCGAGATCGGCTTCGAGGAGGTCCGCACCTCCGGCATCGTCGCCGAGCAGCTCGAGAAATTCGGCATCGAGGTCCACCGGGGGCTCGGAAAGACCGGCGTGGTCGGCGTGCTGCGGGGCCGGCCGGGCTCCCGCCGGATCGGGCTTCGCGCCGACATGGACGCCCTGCCGATCACGGAGGAGACCAACCTCCCCTACCGCTCCACCGTGCCGGGAAAGATGCATGCCTGCGGGCATGACGGGCACACCACCATGCTCGTCGGCGCCGCCCGCTACCTCGCCGAGACGCGGGATTTCGACGGCACCGCGGTGTTCGTGTTCCAGCCGGCGGAGGAGGGTCTGGGCGGCGCCCGCGCGATGATCGCCGACGGCCTGTTCGAGAAATTTCCGGTCGACGAGATCTACGCGATCCACAACGCGCCGCACGGGCCGCACGGCGTGCTGCAGGTGCGCCCCGGACCGATCATGGCGGCGGCCGACTTCTTCGACATCCGCATCACCGGCCGCGGCGCGCACGCGGCCATGCCGCATCAGGGCATCGACCCGATCGTGGTCGCCACGGGGCTGGCGCAGGCCATGCAATCGATCGTCAGCCGCAACAGCAACCCGCTGAAATCCGCCGTGGTCTCGATCACGCAGATCCACGCGGGCGCGGCCTACAACGTCATCCCCGAGGGCGCGCATCTCGCCGGCACCGTGCGCACCTTCGACGCGGAGCTGCGCAAGCTGATCGCGAAACGCATCCGCGACTTGGCGGCGGGCTTCGCCGCGGCCTACGGCGCGACCATCGAGGTGGACCTGCGCGACGTCTTCTCGGTGCTCGACAACCACCCCGAACAGGCGGCGGCCGCCGCCGAGATCGCCTCGGAGCTGTTCGGCGCCGACAAGGTCGAGCCCAACACCGTGCCGCGCATGGGCAGCGAGGATTTCGCCGACATGGTCGCGGCGGTGCCCGGCGCCTATGCCTGGCTCGGCGCCACGCCGGGGCCGGGCCTGCACAACGCGAGCTTCGACTTCGACGACAGCCTGATCCCGCTGGGTGCGGCCTACCTGGCGCGGATGGTGGAGCGGCGCGCGGCGGCGTGACGGCCGCTTGAATCCCTCCCTCTCGGCTCATCCTGTGCGCCTCTCCTCTCCCTCGCGGGGAGGAGGCAGGAGGTGGGGGTGGTGCAGGATCAAACGGGGCGGTGCCTCCTGCACCACCCCCACCCCGAACCCCTCCCCGCAAGGGGGAGGGGACACGCGCAGTCTGGATTCGACCGCAAGAGTCGGGATGCGCGGCCTGCGCCGCTCGGTCAGGATCGCGCATTCGAAGAAATGCCCCCGGGAGTGATCCCATGCTCGCCGAATCCGAGACCGTTCCGCCCGCCGAAACCCCGCTCACCGAGGTGCGGATGCGCGCGGCGGTCGCCGCACGCGATGCCGGCTTCGACGGGCGCTTCGTCTACGCCGTGCGCTCCACGGGCGTCTATTGCCGGCCGGGCTGCCCGTCGCGGGCGGCGCGGCCCGAGAACCTTTCCTTCCATGCCGGCCCGGCCGAGGCGGAGGCCGCGGGCTTCCGGCCCTGCCGCCGCTGCCGGCCGGACGCGGCGGCCCCGTCCGAGCGGCAGGCGGAGACGATCACCCGCGCCTGCCGGCTGATCGAGGCCGCGGAGGCGCCGCCCTCCCTCGACGCGCTGGCCCGCGCGGCGGGCTTGAGCCCGTTCCACTTCCACCGGATGTTCAAGGCGGTGACCGGGGTGACGCCGCGGGCCTACGCGCAGGCCCACCGTGCGGCCCGCGCCGCCGACAGCCTCGCGGAGGGGAGAAGCGTGACCGAGAGCGTCTACGCGGCGGGCTACGGCGCGCCGAGCCGGTTCTACGCCGACGGTGCGGAGCGGCTCGGCATGAGCCCCTCGGCCTATCGCAGGGGCGGCGCGGGCGAGCGCCTCTCCTTCGCGACCGGACCCTGTGCCCTGGGGCTCGTCCTCGTGGCGGCCACGGAGCGCGGCCTCTGCGCGATCCTCCTCGGCGACGACGCCGAGGCGCTTCGGCGCGAACTGACGGCGCGGTTTCCGAGGGCCGAGATCGCCGCGGCCGAGGCGGGTTTCGCGGCGACGGTGGCGGCGGTCGTGCGTCTCGTCGAGGCGCCCGGAGCCGCCTTCGACCTGCCGCTCGACATCGGTGGCACCGCCTTCCAGCAGCGGGTCTGGCAGGCCCTGCGCCGCATCCCGGCCGGCAGCACCGCGACCTATGCCGACATCGCCCGCGCCATCGGCGCGCCGGCGGCGGTGCGGGCGGTGGCCATGGCCTGCGGCGCCAACGCGCTGGCGGTGGCGATCCCCTGCCACCGGGTGGTGCGCTCGGACGGGGCGCTCTCCGGGTATCGCTGGGGCACGGCGCGCAAGGCCGCCCTGCTCGCCCGCGAGGGGGTGGAGCGGTAGGGATCAGGCCGGCACGGCCGAGCCGGGCGGGGCCGCGTCGGAGCCGGTGGGGGCCGGGGCCGGCGCGCTCTCCGCGGCAGCGGCCTTGCGCGACTGGATCTCGATGAAGACGCGGGTGACGTGGCGGCTCTGCGCCCTGATGCGGCTCTCCAGCCGGGCGACCGTGCGCTCGACCTCGCCCGCGGGCACGTCGTCGGCGAAGTCCAGGCTCAGGTTCACCAGGATGTCGGAGGGGCCGAGATGCTGGGTCAGCACCGCGTTGACGTGCTGCACGGCCGCCTCCTCCCGCACCGCCGCCTGGATCGTGCGCACCACCTCCGGGTCGGCGGCCTCGCCGATCAGCAGGCCGTGGGTCTCGAACATCAGGAAGATCGACATGCCGACCAGCACGAGGCCGATGCCGATCGAGGCCCAGCCGTCGAGCGCCGGCTTGTCGAGGAGGTGGGCAAGCACCACGCCGGTCATGGCGATGACGAGGCCGATCAGCGCGGCCACGTCCTCCACGAGGATGGTGTAGAGCGCCGGGTCCTTGCTGCGCTGGATCGCGGTGATCGCGCCGCGCTCGCCCTTCTCGGCCCAGAACGCCCTCACCGCGACGAGGCAGGAATACCCCTCCGCCAGGATCGCGAAGCCGAGGATCGAGACGTTCACCCAGAAGCCGGACAGTCGGACGCCGAACAGGGTCGCGTCGGCGGCGGGCTCAGGATGCTCGATCTTGTGGGCGCCCTCGTAGATCGCGAAGATGCCGCCGCCGAGGAAGATGAACAGGGCGACGATGAAGGCGTAGAAATACACCTCGCGCCCGTAGCCGAAGGGATGCTTGGCATCCGCCGGCTTCTTCGCCCGCTTCAGCCCGACCAGCAGCAGGAGCTGGTTGGCGGTGTCCACCAGCGAGTGCGCGCCCTCGGCCAGCATCGCCGTCGATCCGGTCAGGAAGGCGCCCACGAACTTCGCCGCCGCGATGGCGAGGTTGGCGCCCGCCGCCGTGTAGATCGCACCCGTGCTCTCGGCCATGTCCCGCTCCCCGGTGCAGGCGGCCGTCTCACCGAGCCGGCGGCCTGCTCCCATCCATTGCTGCCGCACGACGGTCTCGGAAAGCCGGTTTCCCACCCTTCCGCATCGTGCTCCGGCGGCGCCGGCGCCTCACGCCTGCCGCCGTCACGGGGGCGTCAACGCCGCCGGAGCGGCCGAGGTTGCCGGGGCAGAGGGCTGCGGAGGGCTCGACACGGTTGCTGGGGTGGGGGCGTCCGTGCAACCTGCCGCCCGTTGCTGCGAGGAGCCGTGCGATGCCGCCCTACGATCCGGACAACATCTTCGGGAAGATCCTGCGTGGGGAGATCCCCTGCCACAAGGTCTACGAGGACGAGCACAGCCTCGCCTTCATGGATGTGATGCCCCAGGGCGAGGGCCATACCCTGGTGATCCCGAAGGCACCCTCGCGCGGGCTGCTCGACGCCGAGCCGCGGACGCTCGCGGCCCTGATCGGCACGGTGCAGCAGGTTGGGCGGGCGGTGAAGGCGGCGTTCCGCGCCGACGGCCTGACCCTGTTCCAGTACAACGAGCCGGCGGGCGGGCAGACGGTGTTCCACCTGCATTTCCACCTCGTGCCGCGCTTCGACGGCGTGCCGCTGAAGCGGCACGAGGGCGGCATGGCCGACAACGCCGTGCTGGCCGAGCACGCCGCGCGCATCCGGGCGGCGCTGGCGGACGCGGCCTGAAACCGTTTCCGGTTGATCCCTTCGGTGCTGCCTCCCGTCATCCCGGGGCCGCGCAGCGGAACCCGGGATCCACCCGTGATGCGCGGCTCAAAGTGGCATCACGGGTCGATTCCGGGTTCGCCTGCGGCGCCCCGGAATGACGGTGGTGAGGTCTGGATCGAACCAATTAGCCGGAAACCGTATGACCCGGTCTCACGGGGCGGGGGTGTCGCCCCGCCTCAGGCGAGCTGCGGTCCGCTCGCCTGCCCGGTTCCCATGGCGGCGATGACGGAGCGCAGGCCGGCATTCTCGGCCTCCAGCTCGGCGATCCGGCGCAGCAGGATGGCGATCGACGGGTCGGCCGCCGGGGCGGGTTCGGGGGCCGCCGGCTTGTGCGCCTCCAGGAAGGCGACGCCCACCGCGTCGCCGCGGCGCCAGCGCAGGTTCGACCGCAGGGTCATTTCCTTCTGCGGGATGTAGAGGTCGAACGATTCCGGCAGGGTGTTGGTCTCGCTCAGTTCCAGCCGCGCACCCATCTCCGAGAAGTCGCGGATGAGGCAGTCCATGCTGGACGCTCCCTTGTTAAAGTGGATCCTTCCCTTGAGGAACGTCCGCTTGCGAGCCTCCTGGCGCTTCTCGCTGATCATGATGGTCTCCGGCCCCTCCGAACGGCCCGACCTGTCTGACACGCCGCCCGTTAAGGAATGCTCGACAAGATCGCGCAGGCGCTCAGGTTCGGCCGGCCCCGCGCTCGGTCCCGCCCTCGTCGAGGCATTGGAACAGGTAGAAGCCGTTGAAGCGCACTGCGGTCGCCGCGGCGCGGTCGTCGAAGCCGGGAGGCGGGTTCGCGCTGCCGTCGATTCGCCCGCCGAAGGTCCAGCGGCGCCCGCCGACGAAGCGCGGCACGGCGCAGCTCTCCGGAACCGCGCAGAACAGCGCTTCCCGGCCGCGTCGCCGGAACAGGTTGTAGCTTCGCATCGGATCGCCTCCGCTTCGCCCACCCTCATGCGGAGGGTTAACCCGACAATCGGTCCGGTTTGTGTCGGCCCGGTTTGTGTCGGACCACGAGCGGATCAGGCCGGAAGGGCGTCGGATTCCTCGGCCCGGCAATCCGGCTCGTCGGTCGGGGTCTCGCCGTCGCGGGCCGCGGCGAGGCGGACGGCGTGGTTGATCACCGCCATGTGGGTGAAGCCCTGGGGCACGTTTCCGCGCTGCTCACCCGATTCGGCGTCGATCTCCTCGGCGAACAGGCCGAGGTCGTTGCCCCGCGCCAGCAGCCGCTCGAACAGGGCGGTCGCCTCGCCGTTGCGGCCGGCCAGCGCGAGGCAGCCGACCCGCCAGAAGGCGCAGGCGGTGAAGGTCGCCTCCGCGCCCTCCAGCCCGTCGTCGATCCGGTAGCGGTAGACGAGGTCGCCCGCGCCGAGTTCCGCGCCGACCCGCTCCAGGGTCCTCGCGACCCGCGGGTCGTCGGGGTCGAAGGCGTCGAACAGCACGGCGCGCAGCACCGCCGCGTCGAGCTCGTCCGCGCCGTAGGCCATGGTGTAGGCTCCGCGCGACGCGTTCCAGCCGCGTGCGTGATACTCCGCCCGGATCTCGGCGGCGGCCCGTTCCCACCGCTCGATCGTCGCCGCGTCGGCGAGCCGGTGCTTCGGATCGGAGCGGGCGATCTGCACGGCGCGGTCGAGGCCGACCCAGAGCATCGCCTTGGTGTGCAGGCTCTGGCGCTTCTCCGTGCGCATCTCCCACAATCCGTGGTCGGGGGCGTGGCGGGCGCGCAGGATGTGGTCGGTGAGATGGCCCAACGCCTCGGGCAGGTGGTCGTTGACCTTGACCGGCGGATCGAATTCCACCGCCTCCAGGTAGCCGTGGAGGGCCACCAGGAACTCGCCGTAGATGTCGTACTGCTCCTGATCCGCCGCCGCGTTGCCGATCCTCACCGGGCCGACGCCGCGCCAGCCGCGCAGGTGGTCGAGGCATTCCTCGACCGGCACCGGACCCTTGAGGGCGTACATCAGGTGGAGGTCGCGGCCCCGGCTGGCGTCGGCCTCGCGCAGGAAGCGCAGGAACTCGGCGGCCTCACGGTCGTAGCCGAGATTGACGAAGGCGGTGACGGTGAAGCTCGCGTCCCGCATCCAGACGTAGCGGTAATCGTAGTTGCGGTTGCCCGGCACCGCCTCGGGCAGCCCCGCGGTCGCGGCGGCGACGATGCCGCCCGAGGGGCCGTGGGTCAGGAGCTTGAGGGTGAGCGCACTGCGCAGCACCGCCTCGCGGTAGGGTCCGTCGTAGGTGCAGCGGCCCGACCACTCCTCCCAATAGGCCCGCGTGGCGGCGAGCGAGGCATCGACCGCGCCGGGCATCCCCTCCGCCGCGTCCTCCTCGCCCTTGCCCTCACCCTCACCGTGCAGGATCACGAGGTCGGCGCGCCCGCCGGCCGTCAGGGCGAAGGCGCCCTCGGCGGCGCCGCCGCTGAGCGCCAGCGGCACGGTGCAGGCGGCGCGGATCGCGTCGCCGCCGCCGCGGAAGCGCAGGCAGGTCTCGCTGTCCGCCGCCGCCTCGGTCGGGGCACGGGCATAGTCGAAGCTCGGGCGCAGGAGCCAGCGGCCGGAGACGCGGCCCGCGACGCAGGCGAGGCGGCGCACCACCCGGCCCCGGGCGTGACCGTCCGGCCCCTCCTCCGGCACGGATTCGTGCGGATGGAGCGGCATGAAATCGGTGAGCACCGCCCGGCCGGTGGCGGTGACGAAGGTCGTCTCGAGGATGTTGGTGCCGGGCAGATAGCGGCGGCTGGTCCCGCTCAGGCCGTCGAGGGCGAGGCGGCAGCTGCCGCCGCGCTCATGATCGAGCAGGGCCAGGAACACCGCCGGCCCGTCGTGCTTGGGCCAGCACAGCCAGTCGAGGGAGCCGTCGCGGGCGATCAGGGCCGTGGTGCAGGTATCGCCGATCACGGCGTAGTCGGCGATGGGTCTGTCCGTCACGGTCGCTCCCGTCGAGTGGCGCGGCGGCAACGTTCCGAGCCTCGCAGGGTTCGCCCCTGCGACATCAGGCGACGCGGGAGCCCGATCGGGAGCCGAGGGGGAGCGGAGGCCCGGCTCAGAAGCGTGAGGCGCCGCGCCGCATCATCCGGTGCATCCGGCTCTTGTGCGGGCGGTGGTAGGCCCGCCGCGCGCCGTAGCCGCCGGACCGGCCGTAGCTGCCGCCGCTGACTCCGGCGGTGCGGTCGTTGCCGGTGGCGCGCGACGAGGGCGAGAGGCCGCTGCCGGCGTTGCTGCTGGCACCCTGCGCGGCCGCGGGGCCGGCGGCGAGGACGAGCGCCGCGGCCAGGGCGAAGAGGCCGCTTCGAAGCGGATGGGTCATGGTTCGCAATCCTCCCGAAAGGCAGCCCCGACGGGCTCCGTGAGGGGGCGAACCGCGGCCTAGGGGGCTTGTTCCCCGCCGATCCAGGTGCCGAGCACCGTCAGGTCGGCGGCGAGCGCGACGAGATCCGCCGCATGGCCGGGGGCGATCCGGCCGAGTCGGGCGTCGAGCCCGAGGAAGCGGGCCGGCGTCAGCGAGGCCATGGCCAGGGCCTCCTCGAGGGAGGCGCCGCCGCGCGTGCTCATGTGGCGCACGGCCTGCGCCATGGTGATCGCCGCGCCCGCCAGGGTGCCGTCCTCGCCGGTAAGGCGGTCGCCCGTCCGGACGATGCGCCGCCCGAACAGGGGGAAGGACGCGTCCGCGCGGGCGTCGCCGACCGGCGGCATGGCGTCGCTCACCAGCATCAGCCGGTCGCGCCCCTTGAGGCGGAGGGCCAGCCGGAGCTGGTCGTCGCCGACATGGTGGCCGTCGGCGATGATCCCGGCGAAGGTCGCCTCCTCCGAGAGGGCGACGCCGACCGCGCCGGCCTCGCGGGGGCCGAGCTGCGACATGGCGTTGAACAGGTGGGTGAAGCCGGTGAGCCCCTCCGCCACCGCCGCCCGGATCGCGAGCCCCGTATCCGCCGTGTGCCCGGCGCAGACGAAGGCGCCGCGGGCGACGAGGTCGGCGACCGCGCCCTCCGGCACCCGCTCGGGCGCCAGCGTCACCAGGGTGACGCCGCGCGTCCCCAGGTCGGTGAGCAGCTCGGCGTCGCCGGGACCGAAGGCCGCGAGCCGGCCGGGATCGTGGATGCCGATGCGCTGCGGGCTCAGGAAAGGCCCTTCGAGGTGGATGCCGAGAATGCCGGGGATACCCGCTTCGATCGCCGCCGCGACGCCCGCGATGGCCGCCCGGATCGCCGGCCTTGTGTCGGTGATGAGGGTCGGCAGCAGGGCGGTGGTACCGCCGCGCCGGTGCGCCGCCGCGATACGGGCGATGCCGGCCACGCTCGCATCGTCGTTGAGCAGAACCCCGCCGCCGCCGTTGACCTGAAGGTCGAGGAAGCCCGGCGCCAGGATCGCCTCCGCCGGCAGCCGGACGAGGGGCATGTCCGCGGGCGGCTCGGCGGTGACGTCGGCGATCCGCCCGCCGCGCAGCACGACGATGCGGTCGCCGAGCATCCGCTCGCCGTCGAACACCTGCGCGGCGGCCAGCGCGCACGGATCCTGGGGTCCCAAAGGGATCATCCCTTTGGCGGGGCGCAAGGTGGCAGATCTGGGCAGAGCCCCGGCTTCCTTCCAAGGCTCCGCCCTGGACCCGCGAAAGGGCTCGCCCTTTCGAAACCCGGACTTTCCATCACAGCGTCTCCGTGACCTTGGTGAGGCCGGCCGGCTTGTCCGGGTCGAGGCCGCGGCGGCGGGCCTCCGCCTCGATGGCGCGGTAGGCCGGCACCAGCATGGCGACGGGATCGCAGGCCGGGTGGCCGTCGCCGATCCAGGGCAGGGTGCCGAGGGGACCGCCGCAGGCATGGACCCGCAGGCTGTCGCGGGCGAGGTCGCGCACGAGGTCGTCCACGCCCTCGGCGAGCGGATCGGCCTGGCGCAGGGCCAGGACCGGCGTCGCCGCCGAGACGGAGGCGCGGGGGCCGTGGCGCAGCTCCGCCGCGGAGTAACCGAGGGCCGGCAGGCGCAGGGTCTCGGCGAGCTTGAGCGCGATCTCGCGCAAGGGGCCGAGGCCGTGGCCGCGCCCGGTGACGAAGGCCGCGGGCGCGCCGTCGAGGTCGGCGCTCCAGGCGGACCAGTCGAGGGCGAGCGCCTGCCTCAACCGCTCCGGCAGAGCGGCGAGGCCCTGATCCAGATCGCGGTCGCCGGCCCAGGCCGCCACGAGGGCGGCCCCCGCGATCCCCGAATTCGTCACCGTCTTGGTGGCGGCCACCGCCCGCTCCGGTCCGGCGAGGATCGGCAGGACGAGGTCGCTCGCCCGCGCGGCCGGCGAGTCGGGATCGTTGACCAGCGCCAGGGTCAGCGCGCCGCCGGCCCGCGCCGCCTGCGTCGCCGCGACGAGATCCGGCGAGCGGCCCGATTGCGAGACCACGACGAACAGCGCGCCCGCGACCCGCGGCGGGCGGGCATAGCCCGTCACCACCGAGGGTGCCGCCGCCGAGACCGGCAGGCCGAGCCGCGTCTCGATCAGGTAGCGCAGATGCACGCCGGCATGGCCCGAACTGCCCCGCCCGCACACCACCACGAAGGGGAAGCTCCGGGCACTCAGCGCCGCGCCGATCCGCGCCGCCTCGCCCGCCGCCAGCACCGCGTCGGCGGCGGCGGGAATCTCGGCGATCTCCCGTGCCATGAAGGTCGTCGCGCTCATGATCGCCCCACCTCGCGGAGCGCCCGGCGCAGGTTGCCCTCGTGGCGCAGGAGCAGGTCGTCGGCCCGCATCGCGCTCATTCCCCCCGCGATCAACACCGCGCGCTTGATGTCGCCCTCGGCCCGCGCCAGGGCGTCGGCGGCGGTCTCCGCCGGGCAGCCGGCGAGTTCGGAGACCATGGCGACGCCGCGGGCGCGCAGCTTCCGGTTGGTCGCGCGCATCGCCACCATCCGCCCGCGATAGACCCGCCCGAGCCGGATCATCACCAGCGTCGAGAACAGGTTGAGGATCACCTTCTGCGCCGTGCCTGCCTTCATGCGGGTGGAGCCGGCCAGCACCTCCGCCCCCGTGGCGGCGAGGATGCCGTGGGCGGCCTCGCGCAGGATCGGCGCGTCGGGGTTGTTGCTGACGCCGACGGTGACGGCGCCGAGGGTGCGGGCGGCCTTCAGCGCCTCGACGGTGAAGGGCGTCGAGCCGCTGGCGGCGAGCCCCACCACCACGTCGCGCGGGCCGATCTCCGCGCGGGCGATCCAGGCCGCGCCGTCGGCGGCCGAATCCTCCGCATCCTCCACCGCGCGCAGCAGGGCGCCCTCCCCGCCGGCGATGGCGAAGCCGAGCTGCGTCTCCGGCCAGTCGAAGGTCGGCGGCAGCTCCGCCCCGTCCTGCACGCCGATCCGCGCCGAGGTGCCCGCCCCGACATAGACCAGCCGCCCGCCCTCGCGCAGGCCCGGCTCGGCGGCCCGCGCCGCCGCATCGATCGCCGGCAGGGCCGGCCCCACCGCCGCGACCGCGGCGAGCTGGCCCTCCCAGAGGGCCTGGAGAATGTCGAGTCTGGCCCAGGCGTCGAGGTCGACGTAGCGGGCGCTGGCGTCCTCCGTTCTCATGCCGCGCCTGCCTCCCGTCGTGCCTGTTGCCGCGCCTCTCGCCGCGCCTTCTTCCGCGCCCCTTGCGTCCTCATTTCGTCCGTCCGATCCCGCCTTCGGCGCCGTGTCGCGCTCTCGCCTGTTCGAAAGAGGTCATCCCCGGTGCGGTTCCGCCGGGAGCGGAAAAGGGCGGCGGGCTCCGACCCGATCAGGGATCGGTTGGCCGGTCCCGGCGTTCGGTTGGCGCGCCACTCCGGTTCTCGACGGACGGATGCGCGGGAAGCCGGCCGGGGGAGAGGGCGTGCAGCAGGGGCAGATCGAGGGGCACGCCGAGGAGCGGCCGGAGATCGCGGGGGACGGGCGGGATCGAGGGGCATCGCGGCGCTTGCGTCTCCTGACCTACAACGTCCGCCATTGCCGCGGCACCGACGGGCGGGTCGCGCCGGAGCGGGTCGCGCGGGTGATCGCGGCGCTCTCGCCCGACATCATCGCCCTGCAGGAGGTCGATGTCGGGCGCAAGCGCACCGGCGGACTGGATCAGGCGGAGGAGATCGCCCGGCTCACCGGCATGTTCTCGCATTTCCACCCGGCCCTGCACGTCGAGGAGGAGCGCTACGGCGACGCCCTGCTCACCCACCTGCCGTCGCGGCTCAGGCGGGCCGGCCCCCTCCCCGGCCTGACGCGGCGCCCCGGCCTGGAGCCGCGCGGCGCGCTCTGGGTCGAGGTGAGCCTGGGCGCGGCGGCGATCCAGGTGCTCACCACGCATTTCGGGCTGCTCGGGGCGGAGCGCATCGCCCAGGCCGAGGCGCTGCTCGGGCCCGACTGGCTCGGCGATCCCGCCTGCCGCGCGCCGACGGTGCTGCTCGGCGACTTCAACGCCACGGGCTGGTCGCGGTCCTACCGCCGGCTGAGCGCGCGCCTCACCGACGCGCGACGGCTCACCGGGGAACGGCGCTGGCGGCGCGGCGGGGCGAGCTTCCCGAGCCGTTTCCCGCTGCTGCGCATCGACCATGTTTTCGTGAGCGAGCGCGTCGCCGTCGAGCGCGTCACGGTGGTGGACACCCCGCTGGCGCGGGAAGCCTCCGACCATCTCCCGGTTCTGGCGGAGATCCGGATCGATCCGGGTTGAGCGTTTTTGCGCACATGCGCATGGTCCCGGCGGGCCGGTCCGGACGACCGGCCGCGTACGGGAGAGGAAGCGCGCGATGACGAAGACGACCGGACACCTGACCGCCCTCGGGGTGGCCGCCCTGATCGCGCTCTCCGCCGGGCCGGCCCTGGCCGAGCCGCCGCGCATCGCCGTGGTCGCCACCGGCGGCACCATCGCGATGAAGCTCGATCCCACGACCCACGCGCCGGTCCCGGCCCTGTCCGGCGAGGATCTCGTCGCGGCGGTGCCCAAGCTGAAGGACATCGCGACCATCGAGGTCACCGAGTTCAGCAACGTGCCGAGCGACTATATGGGCCCGGACCGCTGGCCGGCGCTGGCCCGCCGGATCGACGCGCTGCTCGCCGATCCTGGCATCCGCGGGGCCATCGTCCTGCACGGGACCGACACCCTCGATCAGACCGCCTACTTCCTCGACCTGACCCTGAAGAGCGACAAGCCGGTGGTGCTGGTGGGCGCGCAGCGCAACGCCTCCGACGCGGATGCCGACGGCCCGCGCAACCTCCTCAACGCCGCCCGCCAGATCCTGGCCGAGGGCGCGGCGGGTCAGGGGGTGACGGTGACGCTCAACCACCGCATCAACGCGGCCCGCGAGGTGCGCAAGACCCACACCAGCAACGTCGAGACCTTCAATTCGGGGGAGGCCGGCATCCTCGGCACCGTCGACGAGGACCGCGTCGTGTTCGGCCGCCGCTCCCTGCGGCGCCAGACCCTGCCGCTGCCGGAGCGCCTGCCGCGGGTCGATCTCGTGGCGATGTATGCCGGCGCCGACGGCTCGCAGGTGCGGCACGCGGCGCAGAGCGGGGCCGACGCGATCGTGGTCGAGGCCTATGGCTGGGGCAACGTCAACGCCGAGATGCACGACGCCATCGCCGAGGTCATCGCGGGGGGCGTTCCGGTGGTCGTGGCGACCAAGGTCCATGACGGCCGGGCGCTGCCGGTCTACGGCTTCAAGGGCGGCGGCAACACCCTGCGCAAGGCCGGCGCCGTGTTCGCGGGCGACCTCACGCCGGACAAGGCCCGCATCCTCACCCTGCTCGCCCTGCCCGCGGACAAGGGTGCGCGCAAGGACCAGGCGGCCTTGCAGGCGGTGTTCGACAAGTAGCCGTGCCTCTCGGCTCTGAGTGACGGACCCGGCCCTGTGCTTCTCCCCTCTCCCCGCGTGCGGGGAGAGGGCTTTGCCGACCTCGTCGTCGGCAAAGCGAGGCGGCAGCCGAAGGTGAGGGGGGGCTTGGCCGAGGAAGCCTCTTCCTGAGCCGCCCCCTCACCCTCGCTCCGGCTGCGCCTCCGCTTCCGGCCTGCACGACAGGGTGCAGGCCGGCCTCTCCCCGCGTGCGGGGAGAGGGGGAGCCCGACCGAATCCAATCGCCCAACCGCCACGGTCGAGGATCACGAAGCGCCGAGCGCCACCTTCTCCGACTGCGAAGCGGTGTCCTCTTCGGAGAAGCTCGCGTTGCGGGCCTGGCGGAGGAGGGCGCGCCGCCGCCAGGGGCGCCACGCGTCGGCGGGGCTCACCGGGTCGCCGAGATGGAACGCCTCGACGAGGCGGGCCACGGGACCGCGGCGGGAGGGAACGAGCGGGCAGACCCGCGGGCTCGGCATCAGCCGGGGATCGTCGAGCACCGCCCGCAGGGAGCCGCGCGCCGCGAAGGCTTCGGCGAACACGTCGGGCGGGCAGCCGCCGTGATGGGCGAGCAGCCGCACGAGCAGCCGCCGCACGGACGCGCGGGCCTCCGCGTCCTCGGCGGGCACCTCGACGGCGAGGTCGCACTCGGTGTCGTAACCGAAGGAGCGGTTGTTGAGGTTGGTCGAACCGATCCGCAGCAGGCGCTCGTCGATGATCGCGACCTTGGCATGGACGAGGATCGGCCGGCCCTTGGGCGTGTGCGGCGCCACGATCCGCAGGCGGTCGAACCGGTCGGCTCGGCGCAACCCGCGGATCAGGCCGCGGCGGGCGCTGTCCATGGTCAAGCGGTCGAAGCCGCTCGGGCTGCGCTCGGACAGCACGATCACGATCTCCGGCCCCTCCGGCTCGGCAAGGCGCGCGGCCAGCGCCTCCGCGACGACCGGCGAGGCGAGATACTGGTTCTCCAGGTAGATGAAGCGCTCCGCCGCGCGGATCGATTCGCGGTAGAGCGCGGCGCTCTCCGTGACCGCCGGTCGGCCGCCGAGCAGCGGATCGGTGCGGGCGAGCCCCACCGTCACGTCGGTGAGGTGTGGCGCGAGGGTTTCGGGCCAGGGATCGTGGTCCCGGTCCTCGTCGTGGTCCGGATCGGAATCGGCGAGCGGGACGGATTCGCCGGTGGCGCGGCGCCAGCGCTCGCGGGCCAGTTCCGCCAGGGCCCGCGCGGCGGAAGCGTCGACCAGCATCATCACGTCGTGGCGCGGCGGGTACTCCTCGCCGGAGGGCAGGCGTCGGCGGGGATCGCGGTCGCGGTGGGCGGGGGTGTCCCAGCGGTTCACCTCGAAATCGCTGCCGCCGCAGAACGCGATCCGGTCGTCGATCACTAGGATCTTCTGGTGCTGGCAGGCGCCGAAGGGCAGGGTGCCGTCGATGCGGAAGTCGATCTCGGGCCCCAGGCTCTCGCGCACGCTCTCGTGCGTGTGCTCGTTGCCCGCCGAGATCGGCCAGGGCATGTCCCAGATCAGGATGCGGACGGCCAGGTCCGGCCGCGCGGCCTTGAGGCGGCGCAGCAGCTCGGCCAGGGTCTCGCCCGCGTCGGGCGAATCCCCCGGCAGCAGGCGCACCCGCGGGTCGAAGCTCCAGCCGATCAGCGTGACCGACCGGCGCGCCCGCAGCAGCGCCGCGCGGGCGGCGGCGAAATAGGCCGCGCCGTCGTGCAGCACCGCGACGCGCCCGGCCCGCTCCTGCCGCCAGCACGTGAGGCCCGGTCGCAGCCAGCTCTCGGCCGATCCTTTACCCACCTCGACATCCATCCTCATGCGCGCACCGGCCCGCCGCGCCGCGCAGTCTGCCTCGTGCCTCGCGCGAGCGGAACGCTCATTGTGCCATCGCCTTTCCCGCCGCCACTTTGCCCGCCTCGATTTCGCCGGTCTCGGACTTGCCCGTCCCGGATTTGCCCGTCTCGCGCTTGCCCGTCTCGCGCTTGCCCGTCTCGCGCTTGCCCTTGTCGAGCTTGGCCCGCACCCGCCGCCGGGTCAGCTCCACCGCCGCGACGGTGGCGAGAAGGCCGAGGCCGAGGGTGATCCAGTGGGTCGGCTCGTCGCTGCCGGCATGGCGGCCGATCACGCCGAGATAGACGCAGACCACCGTGCCCGGCAGCATGCCGATCACCGTGGAGACCAAGTAGGCGGAGGTGCGGACGTCCGTGACCCCGAAGACGTAGTTCTGGGCGTTGAACGGTACGAAGGGGCTGAGCCGCATCAGGGTCATCAGCCGCCAGCCGCCGTCGCCCACCGCCTCCACCGTGGCGTTCAGCGCCGGCCGGCGCGCGATCAGCCCCCGCACCCGGTCGCGGAAGAGATAGCGGGCGGCCACGAAAGCGAGCCAGGAGCCCAGCGTCGCCGCGAGCAGCACCACCGGCATCACCGCCCAGCCGAAGGCCACGGCTCCGGCAATGGTGAGCGGGGTGCCCGGCACGACGAGAAGGGTCGCCAGGAAGAACAGCACGCCGAAGGCCAGGAGGCCGTAGGGGCCGAGGCCGTTCGCCCAACTCGAGAAGGCGCGCAGCCAGTCCTCGACGGGCAGGAGATACCACGCCCCGACCGCGAGGGCGGCGGCGCCGGCCGTGGCTGCCCAGGTCTGGGCCGGGCGGCTCTTTGGATCCATTCGGTGGCTCGAGGGGAAAGCGGTGCGCCGTTCGCACGCGTCCGCAAACCGTTGGCCGGCGCAACTGTTCCCGCCAAGCTCGACCGTTTTCGCGCCCGATCCCGTCGGCGCCGCCGCGGGACCGGCCGCCGCGCCCTCACCAGTCGCGGTCGAGCCGCACCGCGATCCGGCTCGGGCGCGCGTCCGCAAGCGTCCGTTCGAGGGCGGCGAGGGCCTGCCGGGCCTTGCCCAGGCGCGGGCTGCACCAGCGGCGCTCGTAGCCGCGCGGCGCGATCACCGATTCGCCGAGGCGGTCGCCGGCGAGGACCAGACGGTCCACCGCCCGCCGGATCGTGGGCGTCTCCTCGGTCAGCACGCAGAGGTCGGAGAGGGTGTTGCGAAGCGCATGCAGTTCGTTGCGGCCCCCGCCGTCCCCCGCCAGCGCGGCGAGCGTCCGCTCCATGGCCACGATGAGCCCCGCCAGAGGCTCGGGAACACGGCGGGAGATCCCGTCGCCGTCACGGCGGTAAAGACCCTCCCGCGCAGGCTCCTGCAGGGCGACCCCCATCCTGGCTCCCCTCACTTCGTCCGCGGACGTCACCCGAAGGCACGAGGGCCGCCGCGAATCGCGACGGCCACGGTGTACGAAGGGTTAACAAACTCGGCCGTCAAATTGATATGGTGGTATGACGGGCCAAATAGAAAATAGTTTCCAGAGCATCGTTCACAAAGTCGTCCTCCGGCCCTCTCGACGATGCGGTGACGAGAGTTTCATGCGTCGTTCTGCATGCAATATTCAGCACGGCGCTCCGGTGGTGGCCGGCAAGCCTGACCATCCCCGGGCAGGCGATGCCGCGTCCGCGGGGACGCCCCGTCGGCGCTAGGCCGTTTTCCATAATGCCTGGATCACGGAAAACGCTCTAAACGCCTGGTTTTCCGCATTTTCTTCACGCGAGCCGGCGACCACCTCGCGCGAAAATGCTCTAGGAGCCTCTCCGAATTCCCTTGAGCGCGTAGATCAGGGCCCCGGCGGTCATCGCGGCGAGGGCGTACCACGTCAGCGCGTAGACGAGATGGTTGTTGTGGAAGGCCACCACCGTGAGGCCGCCGACCGGCAGGCCGCCGGGATTGGGCGTGGCGTCGGCATCGACGAAGTAGGGCGCGACCTCGGTCGGGACCCGGCCGATCCCGCGGGCTGCAGCGATGGCCGCGACGTCGCGGGAGAACCAGCGGTCGGCCGCCGGATCGTTGTGGCGCAGGAACCCGCCGCCGGGCTCGGTCAGGCGCAGGAGGCCCGTGACCGTCACGGCCCCGTCCGGCTCGCCCGCGGCCCGGGCCGCGGGCGCACGGGATTCCGTCGGCACGAAGCCGCGGTTGACGAGAACGGTGAAGCCGCGATCGGTCACCAGCGGGACCAGCACCCAGAAGCCGGCGCCGCGCTCGGTCACCGCCTGGACCAGGGCGGCGCGATCGTAGGCGAAGCGGCCGGTGAGCCGGACGCGCCGGTACTCGGCCGAGGCCGCCGTCAGGCCGGCCCACGCCTCCGGACCCGGCGCGGGCGCCGGCTCGGCGTGGATGCGGGCCTCGACCCGGTCGATCAGGTCGAGCTTCCAGGTCCGGCGCTCGACCTGCCACGTGCCGAGGGCGAGGAACACGGCCGTCACGGCGAGGCCCGCCAGGATCAGCAGGAGCCGGGCGAGCCGGGAGCGCCGCCGGCCCGCCGCCGGGGCGGCGGGCTGCGGGATCGCGTCAGGGGGCGTGACGCATCTCCTCGGCCGAGATCGGCATCATGTTGGTGTTGAGGTGGTGCATGACCCAGATCGACCCGCACAGGGTGATGACCACGAGGGTGATCGTGAAGATCAGCGCCAGGAAGCTCCAGCCGCCCTCCGACTTCGTGTTCATGTGCAGGAAGTAGATCATGTGGACCACGATCTGCACCACGGCGAGCCCGAGGATGACGATGCCGGTGACGAGCTTGTCGTCGATGACGTTGCCCATCACCAGCCAGAACGGGATCGCCGTCAGGATGACGGAGAGCACGAAGCCCGTCACGTAATCCTTGAACGAGCCGTGGCCGTGGGCATCTTGCCCGTGGCCGCCATGCTCATGACCGTCGTGCCCGTGCCCGTGCCCGTGCCCGTGCCCGTGATCGTCGGCGTGCGCTGCCCCGCTCATTGCAGGACTCCCATCAGATACACGAAGGTGAAGACGCCGATCCAGACGACGTCGAGGAAGTGCCAGAACATCGACAGGCACATCAGCCGGCGCCGGTTCGCCGGGATGAGACCCTTGAGCTGGGTCTGGACCATCAGCACGACGAGCCAGACCAGGCCGAAGGTGACGTGCAGGCCGTGGGTGCCGACCAGGGTGAAGAAGGCCGACAGGAAGCCGCTGCGCTGGGGCGTGGCGCCCTCGTGGATCAGGTGCGCGAACTCGTAGAGTTCGAGCCCGATGAAGGCCGCGCCGAACAGGCCCGTCACCGCCAGCCAGAGCTGGGTTCTGGCGATGTCGTCCTTCTCCATCGCCAGCATGGCGAAACCGTAGGTGATGGAGGAGAACAGGAGCATCGACGTGTTCACCGCCACCAGGGACAGGTCGAACAGGTCTTTCGGCGAGGGCCCGGCCGCGTAGCTGCGGCCGAGCACGGCGTAGGTGGCGAACAGGACCGCGAAGATGAGGCAGTCGCTCATCAGGTAGATCCAGAAGCCGAGCATCGTGCTCCCTTCCGGGTGATGCTCGCCCTCGAGATCGAGGAAGTCCGGCACGTCGGCGGCGGCCGCCCCGGTGATGGCCGGGTTCATGGCGGGATTTGCAGGGGATGCCATGGTGTCCTCAGGCCCGCACCGCCGCCAGGGCCTCAGTCCGCTGCTGCTCGGTGCGGCTGACCGTCTCGGCGGGGATGTAGAAGTCGCGGTTGTAGTTGAAGGTGTGGCCGATCGCGACGACGAGGGCCGCCGCGAAGCTCAGCGCCGCCAGCCACCAGATGTACCAGATCATCCCGAAGGAGAAGGCGATGCTGATCGCGCCCAGGATCACGCCGGTGGCGGTGTTCGCGGGCATGTGGATCGGCTTGTAGCCCTGGACCGGACGCTGGAATCCGCGGGACTTCATCTCCCACCACGCGTCGAGGTTGTGCACCACGGGCGTGAAGGCGAAGTTGTAGTCCGGCGGCGGCGACGAGGTCGACCATTCGAGGGTGCGGCCCTCCCACGGATCGCCGGTGACGTCGCGCAGGCGCTCGCGGTTTTTGATCGAGACCGCGAACTGGACGATCATCGCGCCGATGCCGATGGCGATCAGGCCCGCGCCGAAGGCGGCGATCACGAACCAGATCTGCAGCGAGGGATCGTCGAAGTGCTGGGCGCGGCGCGTCACGCCCATGAGCCCCAGCACGTAGAGCGGCATGAAGGCGACGTAGAAGCCGATGGTCCAGAACCAGAAGCTGACCTTGCCCCAGAACTCGTCGAGCTTGAAGCCGAAGGCCTTCGGGAACCAGTAGTTCACGCCGGCGAACATGCCGAACAGCACACCGCCGATGATCACGTTGTGGAAGTGCGCGATCAGGAACAGCGAGTTGTGGAGCACGAAGTCGGCCGGGGGCACGGCGAGCAGCACGCCGGTCATGCCGCCGATGACGAAGGTGACCATGAAGCTGACCGTCCACAGCATCGGCACGTCGAAGCGGATGCGGCCGCGGTACATCGTGAACAGCCAGTTGAAGATCTTCGCACCCGTCGGGATCGAGATGATCATCGTCGTGATGCCGAAGAACGAGTTTACGCTCGCGCCCGAGCCCATCGTGAAGAAGTGGTGCAGCCACACGAGGTAGGACAGGATCGTGATGACGACGGTCGCGTAGACCATCGAGGTGTAGCCGAACAGGCGCTTGCCGCAGAAGGCCGAGGTGACCTCGGAGAACACGCCGAAGGCCGGCAGGATGAGGATGTAGACCTCCGGGTGACCCCAGATCCAGATGAGGTTGAAGTACATCATCGGATTGCCGCCGAGGTCGTTCGTGAAGAAGTGCGTGCCGACGTAGCGGTCGAGGGTCAGCAGCGCGAGGACGGCGGCCAGGATCGGAAAGGCGGCCACGATGAGCACGTTGGTGCACAGCGAGGTCCAGGTGAAGATCGGCAGCTTCATCATCGACATGCCGGGCGCGCGCATCTTCACGATGGTCGCGACCAGATTGATGCCTGAAAGCGTCGTGCCGATGCCCGCGATCTGCAGGCCCCAGACGTAGTAGTCGACGCCGACGCCGGGGCTCATGTCCGCGCCCGAGAGCGGCGGGTAGGCGAGCCAGCCGGTGCGGGCGAACTCGCCGACGAACAGCGAGATCATCACCGTGACCGCGCCCGAGACCGTCATCCAGAACGAGAAGTTGTTCAGGAACGGGAAGGCGACGTCGCGGGCGCCGATCTGCAGCGGCACGACGTAGTTCATCAGGCCGGTGACGAAGGGCATCGCCACGAAGAAGATCATGATCACGCCGTGCGCCGTGAAGATCTGGTCGTAGTGGTGCGGCGGCAGGTAGCCCTCGTTGGCGCCGAAGGCGATCGCCTGCTGCGAGCGCATCAGCAGCGCGTCGGCGAAGCCCCGCAGCAGCATCACGAGGGCCAGCACCACGTACATGATGCCGATCTTCTTGTGATCGACGGAGGTCATCCAGTCGCGCCAGAGCGGACCCCAGAAGCGGAAATAGGTGATCGCGGCGAGCACCGCGATCCCGGCCACGGCGACGCCTGCGAAGGTCACTTGCAGGATCGGTTCGTGGTACGGGATGTCCTCGAGGGAGAGGCGCCCGAACAGCAGGTGCTGCAGGTCCGTGTTTGCGAACATGGGTCGAAACTCGTCCGTGAATCCTGAGGCGGCGACGGATCAGTTGTTGGTCTGGTCGGGGGCGGGATGGCCTTGGCCGCTGCCCTCGTGCGTCTTGTCGGAGTCGGGCGACTCGCTCTTGGGTGCGCGGTGCGAGGCCGGCGTCGTCGCCCCCGGTGCCTCGTCGCCGCGCTGCGTGTGGCGGTTGTCGTACTGGAGCCGCTCGGCGTTCTCGCGGCTCTCCTTGCCGGCGCCGCCCTTGGCGTCGATGGCCATCATCTCGTGCATGCACATCTTGCCGGGCACGGCGCACATGCCGAGGATCTTGCCGAAGAGCCCGTCGGCGAAGGTGGCGTAGTAGGTGACGGGCACCCGCTCGCTCGGGCGCTCCAGTTCGAGATAGGCATCGCGGGTCAGGTCCGAACCCTGCTGCTTCACTTTGGCAACCCACTGGTCGAAGCCGTCGCCGTCGAGACCGTGGAACTTGAACGTCATGCGGGAGAAGCCGCTGCCGCTGTAGTGCGAGGACAGCCCCTCGTACTCGCCCGCCCGGTTGATCACCGCGTGGAGCTGCGTCTGCATCCCGGGCATGGCGTAGATCATGCCGGCGAGCGCGGGGACGTAGAAGGCGTTCATCACCGAGGCGGCGGTGATCTTGAAGCTGATCGGCCGGTTCACCGGCGCGGCCAGTTCGTTGACGGTCGCGACGTTGTATTCGGGGTAGAAGAACAGCCACTTCCAGTCGAGGGCGACGACCTGGACCTCCAGCGGCTTCACCTCGGCCGCGATCGGCTTGCCCGGCTCGATGCGCGAGAGCGGACGGAACGGGTCGAGGGTGTGGGTGCTGATCCAGGTGAGCGCGCCGAGCGCGATGATGATCATCAGCGGCGCGGTCCAGATCACCACTTCGAGCCCGGTGGAGTGGTCCCAGTCGGGGTCGTGGCGGGCCTGCGTGTTCGAGGCGCGGTAGCGCCACGCGAACAGCAGGGTCAGCGCGATCACCGGGATGATGATGAGCAGCATCAGCCCCGTCGAGGCGAGGATGAGGTTGCGCTGCTGCACGGCGATGTCGCCCGACGGCTGCATCACCACGAGGTTGCAGCCGGCGAGCAGGCCGAACAGGGGCAGCAGGACGAGACCCCGCAGGATCCGGCGCGCGGAGCCGGCCCCGGCACGGGCGCTCATTGAACGGTCGGCGGTCATGGCCACGAATCTTCGTTCCATCGCAAGGGCCGCGCGGGTGACATCCCGCGCGGCGACGGTTCGCTTCTCTCAAGATCCCGCGGCGGGAGGGACGCTCCGCCCGCGGGGCAAAACTCACATCTGGCGCATCTCGGAGCGGTCGAGGGAGAGCGCGAGCAGCGTCGCCAGCGCACCCGACAGCAGGTACACGCCGACCATGGCGAGGCCGTAGGCGGTGGAGAGGTACAGCACCACGAGGGGAGCGAACCCCGCGCCGAACAGCCAGGCGAGATCGGAAGTGAGGGCCGCGCCGGTGTAGCGGTAGCGCGCTCCGAGCCGCGACGTCACGGCGCCGGCGGTCTGGCCGTAGGACAGGCCGAGCAGCATGAAGCCGATATTGACGTAGATCGTCTGACCGATGGCGGTCTCGCCGAAGATCAGCGGCGCCAGGATGCTGCCGCAGGCGAACGCGGCGATCAGCCCCGCGCTGATGAGCAGCACGTTGCGGCGCCCGATCTGGTCGGCGATCAGGCCCGAGGCAGCGACCGCGCCGGCGCAGATGAAGGCGCCGGAGAACTGCACCATCAGGAAATCCCCGGCGGAGCGGTCGCTCGACAGGACGAGCCACGCGATCGGGAAGATCGTCACGAGGTGGAACAGGGCGAAGCTCGCCAGCGGCACGAAGGCGCCGATCCACACGTCGAGGGCGTGGTGGCGGGCGAGATCGACGATGCCGACCGGCTCCAGCTGACCCTTGTCGAGGAGCCGGGTGAATTCCGGCGTCGCGACGAGGCGGAGCCGCGCGAACAGCGCCACCACGTTGATGGTGAAGGCGCAGAAGAACGGGAAGCGCCAGCCCCAATCGGTGAAGTCTTCCGGGGTCAGGTTGACCACGAAGAAGGCGAACAGCGCGCTCGACACCATGAAGCCGAACGGCGCCCCGAGCTGCGGGATCATCGCGTACCAGCCGCGGCGCTCCCGGGGGGCGTTGAGGGCGAGCAGCGAGGCCATCCCGTCCCAGGCGCCGCCCAGCGCGAAGCCCTGCAGCACCCGCAGCACCGCGAGCAGCTCGATGGCGACGACGCCGATCGAGTTGTAGCTCGGCAGGAAACTGATCGCCGCGGTCGAGCCGCCGAGCAGGAACAGGGCGGCGGTGAGCTTCACCCCCCGCCCGTGCCGCTTGTGGACCCACATGAAGAAGATCGACCCGAGCGGGCGGGCGATGAAGGCGAGCGCGAAGATGGCGAACGCGTAGAGCGTGCCCGTGAGCGGATCGGCGAAGGGGAAGAACACCTTCGGGAACACCAGGACCGAGGCGATGCCGAAGACGAAGAAGTCGAAATATTCCGAGGCCCGCCCGATCACCACGCCGAGCGCGATGTCGTTGGGGCTGACGTCGTGGTGGCTCATGGCCACCTGCGCGTCGCGCTCGAGGGGGCGGGAATTGGCCGTGGCGTGGTCGGTGGTCATCGCGGGCAGCCGGCTCGCCTGAAGCTACGATCGAAGCCGCCGCCTTGCCGCGGCGTTCGGCACGTGCCTAGCCGAAGGCTTGACATCCGCAAAGTGTATTCGGCGTCGCGGTCGCTCGCACAGGACGGCCATGCAACGAAGGCAGAGCTCGCACGTTCTCACGCGCGGAATACGGTTTAGTCCGCACGCAATGCATAATAGATCCGAATATTGGACTTGGCAGCGGCCGAATCCGGTCGATTCGGCGCTTTTCCGCCGGTGCCGCGCCGCCTCCGACCGCCGCTCCCGCACGCCCGCGTCGAGGGGATGCGCTTTCCGGACGCGGCGCCTCTTATGACACGCGACGCTCCGTCACCCCGGAATGCCGGTGCCGAGCGATCGGAAAAAGCCCCCTCGGAGCGTCAGCCCGGGTTCGGAGCCCCGGCACCCCGCGGCGGCGCCTTGATCCGGTACCAGCCGACATAGAGCGCGGGCAGGAACAGCAGGGTCAGCCCCGTCGCCGCCAGGATGCCGCCGATCATGGCGTAGGCCATCGGCCCCCAGAACACCTCGCGGGCGATCGGGATCAGGCCGAGGCTCGCCGCCGCGGCCGTGAGCAGGATCGGCCGCATGCGGTGGCGGGTGGCCTCGACCACGGCGTCCCAGGGCGCCATCCCGTCCGCCTCGCATTCCTCGATCTGGCTCACGAGGATCACGGCATTGCGGACGATGATGCCGATCAGGGCCAGGATGCCGAGGATCGCGACGAAGCCCATCGGCTTGTCGAACAAGAGAAGGGCCGGAACCACCCCGATCAGGCCGAGAGGCGCGACGGAGAACACCAAAAAAAGCTTCTGGAAGCTCTGGAGCTGGATCATCAGGAAGAAGGCCATGGCCAGCAGCATCACCGGCACGACCGCCGCGATTGGGCCCTGGCCCTTGCCGGCCTCCTCGACCGCGCCGCCGGTCGCCAGGGTGTAGCCCTCCGGCAGCGCCTTGACGTAGGCGTCGATGGCGGGCTGGAGCGCGGCGACGACGGTGGGGGGCTGGGTCGCGTCGGTGATGGTGGCGCGCACGGTCAGGGTCGGCACCCGGTCGCGGCGCCAGACGATCGGCTGCTCCAGGTCGTAGTCGATCTTGGCAAAGGCCAGGATCGGCACGACCGAGCCGTTGGAGAGGGCGACCTGAAGGCTCTGGAGCGTGTCGAGCGAGGTGCGCTCGACGGTCCGCGCCCGGCCGACCACGTTCACGAGGTAGATCGAGTCGCGCACCTGCGTGATCGCCTGGCCGCCGACGACGCCGTTGAGGATGCCGGCAATGTCCTGGCTGGTGACGCCGAGCTGGCGCGCCTTGTCCTGGAGGATCTCGACCCGCAGCACCTTGCCGGGCTCGTTCCAGTCGAAGGTCGGCACGGCCAGCCGCTTGTCGGTCGCGACGACGTCGGCGAGCTTGAGCGCGAGGCGGCGCACCTCCTGCACGTCGGGCCCGGAGAGACGGTACTGGATCGGGCGTCCGACGGGGGGGCCGAGATTGAGCGGCTGCACCAGCACGTCGGTGCCGACGAAGTCGTGCCGGCCGAATCGTTGCAAGCGCTCGATGACCCGGTCGCGGATCTCCAGCGACTTCGTGACGATCACGATCTGCCCGAAGAAGGCGTTGGCGAGCTGCTGGTCGAGCGGCAGGTAGAAGCGCACCGCGCCCTGGCCGACATAGGAGGACCAGCGCTCGATGTCGGGGTCGTCCTTCAGGTGGGCCTCGAACCGGTCCATCTGCGCCCGCGTCTCGGTGATGGTGGCGTTCTGCGGCAGGGTCAGGTCGACGAGCACCTCGGAGCGGTCGGAGGACGGGAAGAATTGCTGCTGCACGTGGCCCATCCCGACCACGGCCAGCCCCATCAGGGCGACGCAGACGATCACGGTGATCCAGCGCAGCCGCATCGCGACCCGCAGGGCGGCCATGAAGACGCGGGTGAACAGGCCCTGCTTCTCCGCGTGGTGCTTCATGGTCTTGGGCAGGATGGTCACGCCGAGGAGCGGCGCGAACAGCACCGCGACCACCCACGAGACGAGGAGCGAGGCGGCGATCACCACGAACAGCGAGTAGGTGTACTCGCCCGCCGACGAGCCGTTGAAGCCGATCGGCAGGAAGCCCGCCACCGTCACCAGCGTGCCGGTGAGCATCGGGAAGGCGGTGGAGGTGTAGGCGAAGGTCGCCGCCTTCTTGAGGTTGTCGCCGAGTTCGAGGCGGGCCACCATCATCTCGACGGTGATCATCGCGTCGTCGACGAGGAGCCCCAGCGCGATGATGAGCGCGCCGAGCGAGATGCGCTGCAGCGTCACGCCCATGATCTGCATGACCACGAAGACGATGGCGAGGACGAGCGGGATCGAGATCGCGACGACCAGCCCGGCGCGCAGCCCCAGGCTGACGAAGCTGACCACCAGCACGATGACGACCGCCTCGACCAGCGCCTTGGTGAAGCCGCCGACCGCCTCCTCGACGATCTTGGGCTGGTCGGAGACGAGGTGGATGCCGACGCCGATGGGCAGCTTGCCCTCGATGACGTGCATGCGCTCCTTCAGGTCCTCGCCGAACTTGAGCAGGTTGGCGTTGGGGCGCATGGCGATGGCGAGCCCGATCGCCGGCTTGCCGCCGACGCGGAACAGGGCGGCCGGCGGATCCTCGTAGCCGCGGGAGATCTCGGCGACGTCGGCGAGGCGGAAGAAGCGGTCGTTGAAGCGCAGGTTGACGTTGCGCAGCGAGTCTTCCGACGAGAACTGGCCGCTGACGCGCAGGCTCACCCGCTCCGGACCGGCCTGGACCACCCCGGAGGCGGCCACCGCATTCTGCGATTGCAGCGCCCTGATCAGCGCCTGGATGTCGATGCCGTAGCCGGCGAGCTTGCGGGTCGAGAAGTCGAGATAGATCGTCTCGCCCTGCACGCCCATCAGCAGGGTCTTACCGATATTGGGCACCTTGAGGATCTCAGTGCGCACGCCCTCGACGTAGTCGCGCAATTGCCGGTGGGTCAGGCCGTCGGCGGTGAAGGCGTAGACGTTGCCGTAGACGTCGCCGAACTCGTCGTTGAAGGACGGGCCCTGCACCCCTTGCGGAAAGGTGTGCTGGATGTCGCCCAGGCGCTTCCTCACCTGGTAGAAGGCGGGCTGGATCTCCTCCTTCCGCGTGGTGTCGCGGAACTGCACGAACACCGTCGCCTGGCCCGGCGTGGTGTAGCTGCGGACGTAGTCGAGGGCGTTGATCTGCTGCAGTTCCTTCTCGATCCGGTCGGTGACCTGATCGAGGGTGTCCTTGATCGTGGCGCCGGGCCAGCTCGCCTGGACGACCATGGTCTTGATCGCGAAGGGCGGGTCCTCCTCGCGGCCGAGCCGCGAATAGGCCATCACGCCGGCGACGAGGCAGACCAGCATCAGGAACCAGACCAGCGAACGGTGGCCGAGCGCCCAGTCGGAAAGGTTGAAGTCCTTCAAGGATGAAACCCTTCTACCGGCTCAGTTCCGGTCGTCGGCCAGCCGGACGGTCTGGCCGTCGCGCAGGGAATGGACGCCCGCCACCACGACCCGCTCGCCGGGTTCCAGCCCGGTGCGCACGGCGACGCGCCCGTGCCCGTCCGGCCCGTCGCCGTCGAGGGTGACGTCGCGGCGCGCGACCTGCCGGGTGTCGGCTCCGGCGGCCGGCCCGTCCGCCGTCGCGTCCCCCGGCTTGCCGGCCTCCGGCACGATCCAGACCGAGCGGCGCCCGTCCGCGTCGAGGAGGACGGTGGCGGGCAGGATGAAGCGGCGCTCGGTGCGGCGCTCCAGGGCGACGGTGATGGTCGCCCCCAGGCGGAAGGCCGGGCCGGGCTCCTCCAGGGTCAGGCGGACGCGGCGGGTGCGGGTGCCCGATTCGGCGAAGGGGGCGACCTCGCGCACCCGGCCGCGGGCGGTGATCTCCGGCGCGCTCTGGAGCACCACCGTGAACCGCCCGTCCTTCGGCATGGCGCCGGCCAGCGTCTCGGGGATGTCGACCACCGCCTCGCGGGTCTCGGGCCGGGCGAGCGTTACGATCCCCTGCCCCGGGCTCACCACCTGCCCGATCTCGGCGAGCCGCTGGGTGACGACGCCGTCGAAATCGGCGTGCAGCTCGGTGTAGCCGATCTGGTCGCGCGCCTTCTGCAGGCTGGCGCCGGCCTGGGCGAGGCGGGCTTGGGCGGTGTCGCGCCGGGCCACCGCCGCGTCGAGCTGGGCCTGGGTGACGTTGTTGCCCTCCAGCAGGCGCCGGGTGCGCGCCTCGGTGGCGCTCGCGTTCTCGGCCTGGGCCTTGGCGTCGGCCAGCTCCGCCTCGGCGCGGCTGAGATCGAATCGCGAGACGATCGGGTCGAGGGCGGCGAGCCGCTGACCCTTCTTCACGACGTCCCCGACGGTGACGTCGCGCGCCACCACCCGGCCGCCGATCTGGAAGCCGAGCTGCGACTGGTAGCGCGGCTCGACCGTGCCGGCGAAGGGGCCGAAGATCACGCTGTCGGTGGGCTGCGCCAGGACCGTCAGAACCGGCCGCACCGCGGGCGGCGCGGGTGCCTCCTGCGACGGCTGGCAGGCGGCGACCCCGGCGACCAGGGCGGTGCCGGCCAGGGCCGCGCCGGCGAGGAGCGCGCGCCTCATCGTCCGCCCTCCCCCGCCGCGGCCTTGGTGGTTTCGTCTCGCGCGGCCTGCCCCGCCAGCGCGACGTGCTGGCCGGGGCGCAGGAACTGGATGCCGGCGGTCACCACCGCCTCGCCGGGCTCGACGCCGCCCTTCAGCACGATGTCGTCGAAACCGTAGCGGTCGATCTCGACGGTGCGGACCGAGACCGTGCCCGCGGCGGAGTCGTAGATCCACACCGCCGGACGATCGTCGGAGCGGTAGAGCGCCGACCAGGGCAGCACCACCGCCTCCCGCGAGGCGAAGCGGCCCCGGCCGATCACCACGGCGCCGAGCGACATCGCGGGCGGGGTCTCCGCCAGCCCGACCTTGACCCGCACCGTCCCGCTCGCCGCGTCCACCGTCGGCGAGATCTCGCGCACGTGACCCGCCGCCGTCACCGCGAGGTCGGACTGGAGAGTGACCTGGATCGTCTTGTCGCTGGGCGGGTGGGCGGTCAGCGCCTCGTAGACGTTGAACACCGCATCGCGCGGGCCGTCCTGGGCCAGCACCATCACCGCCTGTCCCGACTGGACCACCTGCCCGACCTCGAAGGTGCGGCTCAGGACGATGCCGGGCACGCCCGCCCGCAGCTCGGTGTAGGAGAGCTGCTCCTCGGCGGTGCCGAGCGCCGCCTTGGCCGAATCGACCGCGGCCTGGGAGGTGCGCAGCTGCTGCTCGGCGTTGTCGTAGGAGGGCCGCGTGGTGAAGCCGCCGCTGATGAGCTGCTTCTGCCGCTCGAAGGTGACCTTCGCCTGGGTGAGCTGCGCCTCCGCCGAGACCAGGGCGGCGCGGGCGTTGTCGAGGTTGGCCCGCTGCACCAGCGGCTCCAGCACCGCGAGCACCTGGTCGGCAGTGACGTGGTCGCCGACCTCGACCCGACGCTCGGCGACCTTGCCGTTGGTGCGGAAGGCGACGTTGGTCTGGGCCTGGGCCTGGATGTCGCCGGTCAGCACCACGTCCGAGGTGACGGGCCCCTTCGTCGCCGTCACCACGCGCACCAGCACCACGGAAGGGTTCTCCGCATCCGGGACGGCGGGGGCAGCGGGCGCATCCGCCGGGAACGCCGCGGTTACGGGAAGGGCCGCGAGGGCGGCGGCCAGTAGAGCGGCGCTGAGGCGGGGACGGAGCCTTGAGGACATCGGCCGAGGTTCCGGGCAGAGGACGAGGCGTCGGATCGGAGACGGGACAGGCGGTCACGGTTCGAAAGGGCGGCTTTCGCGGCGCAGGCTTATCGCGTAAATTACCGACCGTCCAGACGGTTTTTAAGCGCTGCCGGCGGAAGGGAATCTTTTCGGATCCTCCGAAAAGTCAATCTGCGGCAGTGACTTAGCTTGAGGAACCGGATATGGCGTCCAAGAGTGGAGTTCGGGGTCGATCATGTCGCAGAGGACGCGCAGCCGCCGCGACGACCGTGCGGAAGCGATTCTCGACGCGGCGGGCTCGGTGCTGCGCCGCGGCGGCGCGCGGGCCCTGACCATCGATGCCGTGGCCGCGCAGGCGGGCCTGAGCAAGGGCGGAGTCTTGCATCACTACGCCTCGAAGGATGCGCTGATTCTCGCTCTGGTCGATCGCAAGCTGGAGGAGCTGCGCGCCGGCATCGCCGCCTGCGAGGCCGAGCGGGCGGGGGGCGCCACGGGGCTCGCCCTCGGAATGATCGAGCACCTGCGCCGCAGCTATTGCGCGGAGGACGAGTTCAGCCGCGCCCTGCTGCTTGCGTCCGCTGAGAATCCGGATGCCCTCGCCGGATATCGCGCGTTCGTGGCCGAGCGGCTGGCCCGATTCGAGGCCGCGGAGGGGCCCGCGGGCGTCGGGGCCGCCCTGTTCTTCGCGCTGCTCGGTGTCGTGATGGGCCGCACCCTCGGCTTCCATGATCTGAGTCCGGCGCAGATCGAGCCGCTTCTGGGGGCGCTGGAGCGCGCGGCGCGGGAGCTCGGCTGAGGCGGGCCGGATGCGCGGGGGCCGTCCGCGGAGGACGTCTGCCCGAATCGGGCGAGGGATTCGCGGTCCGATGCATCGTGCGGGACGGCCGCGAAGGGCCGGCGACGCCGCGGCACCGAAATGGTCTTTTCGAAAAGCTTACATCAAGGACGGTGGCCGGTCTGACGCCGGTCGCCTATTCTCGGTTTCGAGCCAACCTTGTCCGAGGGCGTAGCGGACGATGCTGGCGCGGGAGCGGAGACCGAGCTTCTTGCAGCCGCGGATCTTGTAGGTATCGACCGACGCCACCGAGATCGACATCGTGAGACTGACCTCCTTCATCGTCATGCCGAGGGCGATGTGCCGGAGCACCTCGCGTTCCCGCCCGGTGAGGCCCCCCTCTTCGCAAGGGTGGGGCGCGGGCGGTCCGGCTTCGGTGCGGTCGGCCGGTGCGGGCGTCGCCCGCATCTCGGCATCGACGTAGCGGCCGCCGGACGCGACGGCCTCGATGGCCTCCAGCAGGCTGGTGCCGGCGGAGCGTTTCAGGACGTAGCCCTGGGCTCCTGCGGTCAGCGCCTCGTCGACGAAGGCCAGATCCTCGTTGACGGTCAGGAAGATGACGTGCACCTCCGAGCCCGTGTCGCGGAGCGCACGCGCGACGGCGAGGCCGCTCATGCCGGTCATGGTGATGTCCATGACGACGACGTCGGGGAGCGTGCGCTGGATGAGATCCAGGGCGTGCCGCCCGTCGCTCGCCTCTCCGACGACCTCGATGCCGGCGGTCTCGCCGAGCAGGCCGCGGACGCCGCTCCTGAAGATCGGGTGGTCGTCGATCAGGGCGACCCTGATCAATGCTCTTTCGGTGCACACATCATCCCCCTCTCAGCGGCAAACGTGCGAGAATCGTCGTCCCGCCGCCGGGGGGCGATTCGATCATGAGTCTTCCTCCGAGCAGCGTTAGCCGCTCGCGCATGCCGGCGAGTCCGAAGCCACTTGCCGCGCGACGGTCCTCCGGCTCCGGCTCGTCCACGAGCCCCGGCCCGTCGTCCTCGATCGCCAGCGTGACGCCGGCCTGGGCGTATTGCAGCGTCACGGAGATGTGCTGCGCGCCCGGCGCGTGCTTGACGACGTTGGTCAGCGCTTCCTGAACGAGCCGGAAGATCGTCACCTCGATCTCCGGCGTGAGGGCGACCGTGGTTCCGGAAAGCTGGAATTCGATGGGGATCCCGCACCGATCCGACCATTCGCGCACGAGGCCGCCCAGGGCGAAGGTGAGGCCGAGTTCGGCCAGCGCGACCGGGCGCAACTCCCGAACCACCTGGCGCAGGCTGGCCGAGATCGCATCGACCTGCCTCAGCATCGCCTCGACTTCCGTCGGCGACGGCTCGCGCCGCAGGCGGTCCAGCCGCAGCTTCAGCCATGCGAGCTGCTGGCCGGCCTCGTCGTGGAGTTCGCGGGCGAGGCGTTCCCGCTCCGCCTGATGCGCCCGGTAGAGCTGGGCCAGGACCGCGTCCCGGTCGCGCTCGGCGCAGGCACGGGCTTGGGCGGTGCTGCGCAGGTTGGCCAGAAGCAGGTCCCGCTCGCGCAGCAGCGATTGCAGGCGGCGCTGATAGCGCTCGCGCTCGGCGAGTTCACGCCGCAGCATCATCGCCTCGCCCGCCAGCAGGTGGAAGCGCGCATCCCGCACCGGCAGGAGCCGCAGGAGGACGAGGGGATCGATGCTCTCTCGCGTCAGGCGGCAACCCTGGCAGCGGTAGCGGTGCACCCCCGCCCTCCGCTTGACCGCGATCACGCCGGGGAGCGGTCGCCGCGTCGCCCCGGCCCGAGCCAGGAAGGCCGTCGAGGCCCTGCCGGTGAGATGGATCCGGGTCGGATCCTCCCGCGTCAGCAGCAGGCGGGCGGGGTTGTTCGCGTAGGCGACGCTGCCTGAGCGGGCGACGACCAGCACGGGATCGCCGATCGCCTCAAGGGCGCGCACGGCCTCCGCGCTCAGCGAACCCGAGCCGGCCCGTTCCGGTGCCACGTCCTGATCCATCGACGAGGCCCCCCAGGGAGGTCAGTGGCCGGGGGGGCGGAGTCGATTCGGTCGGTCCCACGCACGACGCGGCGCGGGACATGCGGGGAGTGTCTCGCACGACGCCGCGCGGGGCGGCGGCGTGGTCGGGTTCAAGCGCCGGCGGAGGCCGCCTGCCGCGATGACTGAGAACATCGAAGCCCCCCAATTGCCTACGGCCGCCGCGATGACTGATCCAACCGAGCTATGAACCGGACAATGGATCAGGACCGCACAATCAACCGTAAGGTTGTAGGATACGACTCCGTTGCAGCGCGGTATATAACAAAAGTGTTTTGTGGATACCTCGTTGTTGATAGTCCAAAGGGCGTATTCAATGGTCGCTCGTGGGGGGCTCGGGATTTTTCTGGCTTCGATCCGAAGCGAAAGTGAGCGTGTTAAATTATATTTGCCTATATAGGGTAGTCTCTTGAGAGAAACTTGCCGGTCGCCGGCGGCGTGTTAAAACTCGGCGGCGTCGAGCTTTGCTGTGATGCGGCTGACCTGCGCTCACATGCCTGCCTATAGTTTAAATCGATGGGCCGTCTGTCACCTGGCGTTGTGCGGTGCCGTGCGGACCCGTCGCGGACGATGAGCCGGCCTCTCTTGCGCACGGAGTGTGATCGTCGAGACCAATCGGGTCCGTCCCGAACGTTGATTGCCGCCAGTGGAGTAAATGCGAAGCTATGTGGCGGATCATCATCGCGGATGACCAGAAAAGCTTTCGCGTCGGCCTGCGGAAGGCTCTGGAAGTTGGTTCGAGCGGGCTGATCATCGTCGACGTCGCCGGGGCGTCCGAACTGCTCGGTCACCTTCGATCGCCGCTGAAGACCGATCTCGTCATCGTCGGATCGCGCCTCCTTCCGGCCGGGGACCCGACCTATCTCGGAGCCCTGAAGCGGGCGGCCGGGGCCGCGCGCCTCCTGCTCGTCGTTCCGCATGCCTCGGCCGACCTGTTCCAGGATGCCCTGAGTCTCGGCTTCCACGGGCTGATCGTCCGCCGGCAGCGCCCCGAGGAAATGCTCGAGGCCATCCGCACGACGCTCGACGGCCGGCTCTACGCTCCCAACACCATCCTCGCCGTGAAGCCGCCGGAGGCCGCCCCCGCCATGCGGCCGCCGGAGCGCGGCGCGCGGACGATCGGGCTGACCCTGCGTCAGCGCGAAGTTCTGGCCCTGATCGGCAAGGGCCTTTCCAATCGAGAGATCGCGTTCGCGCTGAACATCGCCGAGGCCACGGTGAAAATCCATGTTTCCGCCGTAATCCGAATGCTCGGCGTCAGGAATCGGACCGAGGCTGCGCTGCTCGCGCCGACCATCCTCAAGGGTAAAATCTAATACGAACTGGATAGGTCCTGTTGGGGTGTCCAAGTTTTTTCTGACATGACAGGGAAGCTCCCATTCGGTCTAGTTAATTTGTGCCTAACATCCTGCGACGCACAATACCTCTGTGCGAACGGCCCGAATAGAATGTGGCAGTCAGGAAGAACCGGCGCAGGAGGTTCTCGGCAGATCAGGGGAGTAGCTCCGATGGAACACATCGATACGCTGATTGTCAGTGACAATCGCATGGTGAGGGAAAGTTTGGTCGCGCTTCTATCCGGCACCCGCTTCACGGTGCGGCAGGTCGCGGCCAGCCCGGCGCTGCACCTGTCCGGCCTGGAGGCGGCGCGCTTGGCGCTCGTCGTCATCGACGAGGAGGCGGCGTGCATCGTCGGGCAGGTCGCCGAAGCGCTGCCCGAGGTCAAGATCGTGGCGCTCGCGCTGCGCGACACCGAGGGGCTGATGCTGCGCAGCCTCCAACTCGGCGCCTCGGCCTATCTGACCGAGGACGTCTCCCCGGCCGACCTTCTCAAGACCCTCGAGGTGGTGATCGCCGATTGCGCGGTGCTGCCGATGAGCTTCCTCGGGCGCCTGTGCCTAGCGGCCGATCCGGTGCGGGCGCCCGGCCCGGTCACCGCCCTGACGGGGCTCCAGCGGGCGGACGGCACCTCGCTCTCCAGCCTGTCGAGCCGCGAGGTCAACATCCTCGAAGGTCTCGCCCTGGGCGAGTCCAACAAGGTCATCGCCCGCAACCTCGACATCGCGGAGGCGACGGTCAAGGTTCACGTCAAGGCGATCCTGCGCAAGGTCCGGGTGAAGAACCGGACGCAGGCCGCGGTCTGGGCGATGAACAAGGGCATCGTCAGCCACGGAAGCGCCCCCGCCGAGCGGTTCGGAAGCCTTCTGCCTCCCCTCCCCCTGGTCGCGGCCCGCGACGGCTTTTCCTCCGCTCTGGTGGCGGCGGTTGCCTGACGATCGCCTGATGGTCGCCTGATGATCCTGCGGCGCCGTGAGGGCCCGGCGCCGCCGCTGCCGCAACCCGTGCGGCTCAAGCGTCATTCCAAGCGTCATTCGAGCCAGAGACGAGGAAGCCGGCGATGAAGGTGTCCGTGGTCACCCCGACGCTCAACGGCGTCGAATACCTGCGCGAATGCATCGAATCCTCCCGCGCCAGCGCCCGTAACGGCATCGAGGTCGAGCACGTGATCGTCGATGCGGGCAGCACCGACGGCACCGTGGAACTCGCCCGGAGCCTCGGCGCCACGGTGCTCCAGGGTAAGGATCGCGGCATCTTCGACGCGATCAACAAGGGGTCCTTCGCCGCCTCGGGCGAATTGCTCGGGTTCCTCGGGGCCGACGACGTCCTGCTCGAAGGCGGCCTGGAGGCCGTGGTCGAGGCCTACACGACGCAGCGTCGGCGCTGGGTCGTCGGCGGGATCCGCTGGATCGACGGGCGCGGCCGGGGCCTGGGCGGGCTCGCCGCCCCGCCCAACTGGATGACGCCGCGCATGCTCGTGTGCCTCGGGTGGAACCCGGTGATGCACATGGCGACCTACATCGCGCGCGACTTCTACGCCGAACTCGGCGGGTTCGATCACGCCTTCAAGGATTGCGGCGACTACGAGATGTTCTGCCGTGCCCTGGCGCGGGAGCCCTACGCGCGGGTCGGCCGCCCGGTGGCCTGCTTCCGCCGCACGGGCCAAAACAACAGCGCCAACCTCGCCCACAAGGCGCGGGCGCTGGGCGAGGTCGCCCGGGTGAAGGCGGTGCACGGGCCGTCCTCGCGCGCGGAGGACCTGTTCTGGCGCTACGCGCTGAAGGGCTACTTCAACGCCCGCAACCCGGACTGGCTCGTCAGCAAGCAGCTCGATTTCGGCCGCAGCCGGCTGAAGCTTCAGCCGCACGCCCATTTCTGATGTCCCGCGCGGCCTCTCCTCGATCCCACCCCCGCTCCCGCCGGGCTCGGGGCGGGCGCGGCCGGACGACACGGTCGCATGCCGGCGGAGAACGGCCATGGAGACGGCCATGGGGACGGCCATGCGGACGGTGAACGAGCGCCCCCGCGCGGCGGCGTCGGACCCTCATCCGGGGCCTCCCCGGATCCTCGAACTCGGCCTGATGCCGCTCGTCACCGCCGCCTTCCCCGACCGCACGACCTTTCTCGACACGCGGCTGCGCTGGGCCGACGTCCGGACCCGTGCGCCCCGGTCCGGCAGCCTGCCCGTGCGGCTGCTGAGGCTGGCGCGGCGGGTCGCCGGCATCGGCCGCACCTGCCTTGTCCAGGACTACGACATCGTCGTGGCCCGCTGCGTCGGCCCGGTGAACAGCGCCGGGCGACCGCTTGCCGTCCACGCGGCCCTGAGCCTGATCGGCCTCGCCTTCCGCGGGCTCGTCCTGTTCGCCGCCCGCGGCGGCCGCGTCCGGCTCGCGATTCTCGACGTCACCGACCACCTCACGATCCATCCGCGCGACCGCGCCTTCCTTCGCCGCTGCGACCTGTTCTTCAAGCGGGAGCTCGCCGCCAACCGGTGGAACACGCTCGAGACGGTGCTGCCCCGCGGCGCCTGCGCCGGCCATGCCCGGCAGGATCCCGCCTGCCTCGCGCTCCGGGCCAAGCTGCGCCCCTTCGCCCTCGGGATCGAGGCCGCGGCGCTGCGGCCGCCGGTTCCGGCCGCCGCGCGCAGCCATGACCTGTTCTACGTCGGCTCGGCCCAGGGAATCGCCTTCCGCGAGGCCGTGAACGCCGTCCTGCCGCGATTGGCGGCCCGGGGCTGGCGCATCCACGCGCCCGCGCACCGCCTGAGCCGGGACGCGTTCGCCGCGGCGATCGCCGGGAGCCGGTTCTGCCTGTCGCCGGGCGGCGTCGGCTGGGACTGCTACCGGCACTACGAGGTCGCGTCGCTGGGCAGCGTTCCGATCTTCGATACCCGCCCGCTGGCCGGCATCGAACCCTTCCTGCACGGCCGCGAGGGGTTCTACCTCGACCCGCAGGAGGATCTGGAACGGGCCCTCGACCTCCTGCTGCGCACCGACGACGGCGAGGTCGACCGGATGACGGCGGCGGCCCAGGCCCTCGTCGAACGGGTCTACACCTTCGACGCGCTCGCCCGCTACGTGATCGCCGAGACGCTGGCCTTGGGTCCGCTCCCCCGGCCGATCCCCCCGTCCGCGGAGGAGGCGCTCGTCACGGCCGAAGCCGGCCACCGTCAGCCCTCGTTGAACTGATCCAGGCTTTTCGAGGTTGTGCGCAGCCCGACCGGCCCTGGCGCGGATGGGGCCCACCGTGGCCGCCGGGCCTCACCGCCCGGATCGCGCGCGCACCCATGTTGACGTGGCGCCCGTCCCAGCCTATCTGACGCCAGCACCGAGTGCGGGGGCCCGACAAACGCTTCCCCGACCGCGCCCAGTCCGAATCGGCTGGCCGCGCGACACCTCCGGTGGGGGATAGTTTAACGGTAGAACCGCGGACTCTGACTCCGCTAGTCCTGGTTCGAATCCAGGTCCCCCAGCCACTAAATCTCTAAGTCATTCAGTTCATTGAGCTTCTCGCGCAGCCGCCCTGCGGAGTGAGCCCGTTGCTACAATCCGCTGCTACAAAGTCCGTTCGAGGAACGGCGAAGGAGCGGAGTGTCGGCACGATCCAATTTCGTCCTGCGAGGGACGGTCTTTCACTTCCGGCGCAGTATACCCGACGACCTGCGTAAGCGCATTGGGCGGCGCGAACTGGTGCGCAGCCTCGCGACTTCCGATGCCCGCACTGCCAAGCTGAGAGCGTGTCAGTTATACGTTGCCTCGGAGAGCCTTTTCTCGGCCCTCCGTGCGATGCCGATGCTGACCGAAGCCCAACTCGCCCGCCTCGTACAGGATTTCTACGGTCTCATCCTCGACGGTGAGAACCGAGGACGCCTCACGCACGGTGCCATTCCGAACGAGGTGCGCGAGCGCCGGGTCTTGCAGTACGAGGCGATGGCAGTACGCAACCGCGACGCGCTTGCCTGTAACAGGCTGGAGGAAGCCAGCTTCGTCACCGAACAGGTGCTACGCAAGCAGGGCATCGCGGTCACTGATCTCAGCCCGACGGACCTCGCCCAGGCGCGACAGGCCATGCTGCGGGCGGGCATCGACGTCGCTGAGGCCATCCGAGCGCAATATCAGGGCGACTTCAACTTCGAGCCCCGCGACCGCCTGCTCAAAATGCAGCTGGAGGCGCTGGCCTCAGGGTCGTCCGTCCCGCCGGCGGCCCCTCCTGCTGCGGTCGAGCCCGAACCTCAAACAGCCCAGCATGGCGTCGATCCCCTATCGATCGTGGGAACGGCCTTCCGCGCCACGCAGGTTGCTACAGGTGCCTGGGACCGACAGACAGCATCGCAGGCCAGCGCGACCTTTCGGCTATTTGTGGACGTCTGCGGGGACCGGCCACTCTCCGCCTACTCCCGCAAGGACGCCGGCCGCTTCCGAGAACACATCGAACGGCTGCCAAACGATTACGGCAAGCACCCGCGCTATCGTGACCTCACGGTCGAGGAGATCCTCGCCGCATCCAACGCGTTGCCGGCCGTGAACCGCGCGCCACTCATCACGCAGAAGACGGTCAAGCGGCACTTCTCGGCGCTCTCCGCACTCTGGATGTTGGCGCCCACGGAAGCCCGCGCCGATCTCGCGCTCAAGCTCGCCGTGCTGATCGCGGCCGGCGAGAAGGCGACGGACGACGAGCTCGCGTTCCCGTGGCTCTACCTGCGCGCGCTGCACGTCGACCTAACTGGAGAGCCTCAGACAAAACACACGTCGCGGCGCCGGCCATGATCGCTATGTCGCGCATCAAAGACGTTCTTCATCGACACTGCGCACGTCACTTTCCCGAGCACACGTCCGCGAACGCACGCACCAGAACCCGACGTCCCCGCGCGTCGTGGACGTCGACCCACCACCCCGCCCAATCCGTCTCGGGCGCCCCGTCCATCAGCGCCCGCGCCACGCGATCCGCTTGAGGGCCGAGCATGCGCGATCGCGCCACCCAACGGCCGACAGGTCGAGCGCGGCATCGCCCCCCTCGCCCACACAGTGGAAGTGGTAACGCTGGACGGTCACTGCGCTTTTCGCTCCGCGTCCACAGTGCTCCCCACGCCATTTCGGCGCCGGCCCGAACCTTGTTGAACCAAGCCCCGCCATCAGCTTTGTTCTCTTTGTGTTCTGAGGGAGATAGGGGGCACATGCACGCCGTTGCCGAGCGCAGAACGACCCCGCACAACGAGCCACCGGCCAGAGCGAACACACCGCGCACCGAGGCCGAATTCATCGCGCAGGCGTATCGCGACGCCCATCGCGGCGATCACCGTGCGGCACTTCTGGCGGCCATCACCGACGCCCTCACCGACCTCGCGGCAGCCGAGCGCCGCACCGAGGCCGTGCGGCGCGAAGTCTCTCGCGGCTTCGTGCGTGGCCGGATCGGCACGCCATGAGCGGCAGTCTCTTCTGCGTGAAGGAACTGCCCAGCGACGCCGTCGCGACCGTGCGGGTGCCTGTCATGGGCCACGCACTCTGCGCAGGCTTCCCGTCGCCGGCCGACGACTTCCAAGAACAGGCGATCGAGCTGCCGCGCTGGCTCGTACCGAACCCGTCGGCGACCTTACTTTGGCGCATCGCCGGCTTCAGCATGCGCGATGCCGGCATCCACGAGGGCAATCTTGCCTGCGTCGACCGAAGTCTGCCCCCCGGCCACAGCAACATCGGCGTGGCCGCCGACGACGGCTGCGCCGTCGCCCGTACGGCGTAGGGTTCGGCGGGCATGAATGCGTGAGGTCTCCCCGCGATCGCCCAGCGGCGATCGGAACGCGAGGAGCTTCACGGGAGCACCAAGGATGTGGACACCCGCTCTGGCGTGTGGTCTCCACGATGCACCCGACCAGCCGGACCCTGAGCTCCCATGGGACGCCTCGCCCTGAACTGGACCGGTCTCGCGCTGGCCATGGCGCTGCTGGCTGTCAGCGGCACGCCGCTTCTGCCTCGTGCGCGGCAGGCCCTCCTGCTGCTCCAGGCTGCGGACGAGCCGGCGGCCCTCGCGGCCCTGCAGCTGCCGGCCCTTCTCACCCCGGACCGGATCACGGCGGAGATCGACGGGGCGGTCGCAGCCGAGGACGAGGAGCTCGCCCGCAGTCTCCTTGCGGTCGCGGATGAGCATGGTGTGGCAGTCGCCGCGGATCGCCGCGCCGCCGTGGCAACTCTCGACGATGGATCGGCCTACAGGTCGCTCCGGGCCTTCACCCAGGGGGTTGTCTCCGGGCAGGCCGACGGGGCCGCGGGTCTCACCGGTGTCCTCCTTGCGGATGCGAGCGGCATCGGCGATCTCCGTGACATCCTGCGGGAGGGGCCCGCCTGTCTGCAGGATCAGCCCTGTGACAGGATCATCCTCGGGCTCGCCAGCGTCGGCCTCGCGGCCACCGCTGCGACTTGGGCGGGTGGCGTCGGCGCGCCCGCCCGGGGCGGCCTCACGCTTCTCAAGGCCACCCATCGGCTCGGCCGTTTGTCACGACCGCTGACAGATTCCCTCACGCGCACGGTCCGCGACAGCATCGACCCGGAGGCGCTCCGCACCGTGCTGCGCAGCGGCGCCCGGCTCGATCCGGCTGCCCTGCGCCTGGTCGCAGGGTCGGCTGTTCGGCCCGCCGCGGCCGGGCGACTGCGCCGCCTCGGCTCGGAGATCCATGACCTCTACGGGCGCACCGGCTCCCGCGGCGTCATGGATGCGCTGAGCCTCGCCCACACGCCCGAGGAGGTCGGGCGTGTGGGCAGCCTAGCGCGGAGCATGGGTGCGCGCACGCGCGGCGTGCTCCGGCTCCTCGGCCGGGCGGTCCTCGGGTTGGGCGCCACCGTCGCCGGTCTCACGCAGACGCTGCTTGCAGCCTTCTTCTGGATTCTCGGGTTGGCCTGCCTCTGCGAGCGGCTCGGACTCGTGATCGGCCGCACGTTGTGGTCGCGTCCGGGGCGTCGGGCGCCCGCGGCTCGTGTGACCGTCGCGGGCGCGCTCATGAAGCGCCCCGATCCGGGGCACCGACCGGATGTTCCGACGGCTTGACGGCTCCGCCCCGATGGCGGCGCCCGGACGACCGGAGCGGACCCGGACTTGCTCCGGGGCCATGTGTCCGTCGGAAGATCCGGATTGGAGGATGATCAGGTAGAGCCCTATCCCGATCCCTTCCCGTCACGCCTTGGTGGCTCGAAATCGGGGGCCGCCGCATCGAGACGGCGGATTTCGGTGTGCTCCTCCTCCGTGCATCCCGGCCGCAGGCGATGGGGGACCACGACGCCGTGGAGCTGCGCGCGCAGATCGTCCCAGCGCTCGTGCAGAACGCGCCAGTGATGGGCATCATAGGTGCCCTCGAAGATCACCGGCCGGATCTCGATGCGTGGAAGCGGCTGCGCGCCCGCCCGGACGGCGGCCTCTAGGTCCCGAGCCCAGTGGCTCCCGACACGGTCGATCCGACCGACCTGCTGCTCGACGACGCCGGGGTTCCACTCCGGGTGCAGCAGGATCACGATCCGGCAGGCCTGATGCAGGTTCAGGCCCTCGCGTCCGACGAGGGATTGGCCACGAGGACCCGCGGGTTGCTCTCTACCCGGTTGAAGGCGAGCTGGAGCGTGCGGCGTGTGGGCAGCGCCGTGGCTCCGTTCATCAGGCGGGCGAAGCGGCCGCGCTCGGTTCCGTACTCGTCACCAAGGCGCTCCGCGAGCGTGCGCCAGAGCGCACCGGCTTCCACCGGATCGAGCGCACCGTCGTTGTCCGCGTCACCCTCGCCGCGCTCGCGCAGTGCCGACAGCAACTGAAGAAAGGCTTCCGCGACCGCCTCGGCCGGGAAGGATGCGGCCGCGCGCGTGTCCGCTGCCTCATACACTGGCTGACGATCGTGACCGAGCAGCTGGTCGATGGCTGCCGCCAGCACGGCTCTGTCCCCGTCGCGCCCCGCCCGTGCCGTCTCGGCGAGGATCCGCGCGTCCCGCTCCGCCTCCGGCAGGCCGCTCAGGATGAGGTCGAACAGCGACGCCCGCAGCGCCTCGCGACGCCGCTCGATCGCCTCGTACTGCCGGGCCAGCTGCGCATCGATGGCTGCCGGATCGAACGGCCCGGCGCGTCCGAGCTGCCGGTGGGCTGCGGCGGCAGCGGCGACCTCGCGCTGCTCGATCCGCCGCTGCGGCCAGAGCGCGCCTGCGTCGAGGGCGCGCAGCATCGCCCGGGCGTTGAGGAGCTCCACGAGGGCACGCATCGGGCCGGTGAAGCGGCCGAAGACGAGGACCTTCTCGCCCTGCGCATGGTAGGCCTCGATGGCGGCGATCGCCGCGAGGATCGCCGGGTGCGCATGAAGGGCGCCATCCGCCCGCGCCGTGCGGTCGATGACCCGCTGCCACCAGGCCGCACGTGCGAGGCGCTTTTCCTCCCCGGGAGACAGCACGTCCTCTTCACTCGGGGGGGCTGGCTCGCCCGGCAGGGGGGCAGCGTCCGAATCCGGATCGCCCGGCTGGATCACCGTATCCTCGGCCGCCGCCGCCGAAGCGTCGAGCCGGGTCGCGATGCCGTGCCCGTTGGCGAAGGTGAGCCGGAGGCGCTGGGCGGCCGGATCGTCGCGCCCGCGCACGACGAAGGAGAGGGCTTCGGCCGCGCACACGGCCTGCCGCCAGCCGGGACCGAGATTGGCCGGCATCACGGCGATGTCGTGCTGCCAGCGGTACGCGTCAGGATTGCCTGCCGCGGACGCCGTCTCGCGAAACAGGGCGACGGCGGCGTCCCCGCGCTTGTCGCGGCGCAGGACGTATGGCCTGAGCGCGGTGCCGAAGGCGTCGGCGGCCACGATGTAGGCCTCTCGCGCCGCCGCGCTGCTGCGCCAGCCGAGGCGTACGCGCCGTGCGGCGGCGCCGTATTCGTCAACGATGGGCCTGATCCGCGCGCGTGACGCCTCATCGACCCCGATGCGGGCCAGGGTCTGGTCCCAGTCACCCGCGCCAAGCTCGACCGGCGTCGCCGTCAGGCTGAGGCGTCGTGCGGCCGCAGAGGTCAGCAGAGTGTTCGCAAGGAGGTTTTCGAGACCCGCGTCATCACCCCGGCTCTTGTGCGCCTCGTCGATGATGACGAGGTCGAACGCGCCGAACCCGAGGCCGACCGCGTTCTGGAGCAGGCGGCGCGATAGGCTGCCCCGCTCGTAGCTCGCGCCCTGGTTGGCGGCCCGCCAGGCAGTCTCGCTGCCGAGTGTGGCGAAACGCGTCCGGACGGCCGCCTCGGGCGAAGCGGCGCAGAATGCCACGATTGAGCGGGCCGCGGCCTGCACCCAGGTGTCGGCCCGCTCCGACATCGCCCTGAACCCGTAGGGGTAGGTGCCGGTCGCGGCCTGCTGGGCTAGTCCGGCGAGGAGCGGCAGGATCTCGAAGCGCCAGCGCTGCGTCGTCGCCCCGAGCCGCCAGGTGACGAAACCGTGCGAGATCAGGAGCACGCGCTGGTCGAACCAGGGCTTCGCGTGCGCCGGATCGGACCAGGCGGCGAGGAAACCCCATAGGCTTCGCACCACATCGGGCACGTTCGGGACGCCGCCATGGCGCAGCTCCTCCTGCCACTGGAAGCCCAGCGTCGGCGGGATCAGGATGGCGACGCGGCCACCGGCCGCGGTGACGGCCTGCGCGAGTGCAACGGCGATGCGCGTCTTGCCCATGCCGACCTCGTCGGCGATCACCAAGCCGTGCTCGGGCAGGCGTTCGGCCAGGGCGCGCAGGCTGGCGCGCTGTCCCTCGTTCAGATGCGGGCCCGGTGCATCCGCGAGGATCCCGAGGTTGTCGCCGACCCGGTGCCAGCCGGTGAACGTCATATCAGGCCTCGAAGGTTGCGAGCCCGGCGACCTGCCAGGCGGTTGCGGCGCGCGCGAGGGTGTCCTCGTAAAGCTTTCCCTCCGGGCTCGCGGCGTCCCGCGCGAAATCGGGCCGGAAGGGCTCGGCGCGCAGCGCGCTGAAGGGGTCAAGGCCGAGCGCACGGAAGGCCTCGACTCCGGCATCCGCGCCTGCAAGCTCGAGGGTCTGGCCGAGCCGGACGCACCACGCTGTCCAGTCCGCCGGGTGCAGCTCCGTCTGCCTCGCGGCGATCCGCTCGATCAGGGCCATGACCTGTCGGATCGGGTAGTCGCTGGGCGCAGAAGCCGCACCGCGCCCGCTCGCGACACTCGATCCGCCGTCGTCGTCGCCGCCATCGTCCGTCCCGGTCCCGTCGGTGTCGTCCGCCGGGGGAGCGGGGAAATCGGCGAGGAGCGCCCAGACTTCGTCGAGGGTGACGGGCGCCAGGGCTATCGCGCCAACGCGGCCGTGTCCGTCGATCACCGGCACCCGCTCGGAACGGGCCTGACCATCCGCCGTCCAAGTGAGCGTCACCTCCGGCGGGCAGGGCCCCGGCCAGAGCACCGATTTCCCGTCGCGGCCGCACGCGATGCCGGACGGATTGAGCACCGCGAAGGTGAGTTCCGTCTCGCCCGGCGGCGTGAGACGTCCGGTGCCTTCGGATACAGGTGTCCAGATCAGATGGGACACCGGTGCGACGCAGTAAGCCTCCGACCGCTCGGGCATCTCGCCGCCCGGATCCACGTTCTCGGGGTCCAGAAGGGTTGCCGCGTCCCGGCTGATGGGCAGCGCCGCCTTCACCGGCACGCCGTTGGAACCATCCTCCCAGACGAGCCCCTCGGGGGCTAGCACGATCCCGGCCTCGAGATTGCCGCCGGACGGACCGGCGCGCAGCAGACCCGGATGCGTGAGATTGCCTGAGCCGAGGTAGAGCCAAGCGTCCCGGCAGCGGGGCGAGCGTCCATCGTACTGAGCGCCGAACAGGAACTTGGCGTGCAGCTCGCGTGGCCGCCGGAATGGTCCCTGTCCGGGCTTGCGCACGCTCCAGCCCGCAGCCGCGATCGCCGCCATTGCCCCCGCGACCGCCTGGCAGCCGCCCGGCTTGACGAAGAGATTGATGTCCCGCCTCGGCGCGAGGTGCCCGGCATCGGTGAGAGCCGCCACGACTTGGGCGGGGACCTGCGGAACGCCGTCACCCGCTCCGCCCTCGTAGAAGCCTGAGCCCATCGCGAGGTAGTTGCGCCGTGCTGGCGCGATCCGCGCAATGATCTGGGGCAGCAAAGCCTGCGTACGGCTGTCGATGAAGCGCGGTCGCACCTGCGTCGGTGCACCGGCCGCAGCCTCCGCGCACCAGCGGTCGAGGGCCGCCACGGCTTCCCGCGTGAGGCGGGAGGCCACCTGGAGCGGCGCGGCATCGACCCGGTTCCGCAGGGCCCGGAGGAAATCCGAACCGGCGCTCAGATCGGCCACACTCTGCGCGGTATCCGCCTGCCCGACCTCGTCGGAGCCGATCTCGATGCGGCAGGCGAGGTCGAGGCTCTCCTCCAGGGTCTCGCGCGTCCAGTTGCCGGTCGAGACGACGAGACGCAGCCACCAGCCGTCGCGGCCCAGGGGGCGGAACCCGAGCAGCGCCACCTTGGCGTGCATCAGTCGCTGGTCGCCGTTTGCCGGGAGTGGCAGGTGCAGCACGCCCGGCGCATCCACGATCGAGACCCGGGGGCTGCCGGGATCGAGGATCAGCCCCAGCGCAACCTCGCCCTCGGCGGCCCGACGACGCCGCGTTCGCCGGGTGAAGCGTTCCGCGGCGGCGTCGAGGAAGAACGCGTCGGCGGAGTAGCCGCACAGCCAGCCGAAGCTGCCGACATGTCCGTCCGGGGGCTCGAACAGGTGCAGGAGGGCGGGGGGCTGGTCCGAGCCGAAGGTCCGGCGGTTGTCCATCGCGTCAGGCCCCATCGGCATCGCTAGGTATCGCGCGCAGGTCGGGTGCCAGGGCGGCGAGGTTGCGGATGCGCCGCGAGATCCCCTCCGGCAGTGGCGGGACCGTCTCCTCGGGCGCCTCCTCCGGCAGTTCGTTCTGCATCGCGTCCGCGGCGTCATCCGGGTCCGACTCGCGCGGAGGCCGCCCCCGGAAGGCGATGCCCGCTAGGATGGCGCCGTCGATGAGACGCAGGATGCGTCCGTCCCGGGCCACAAGGCGGCCGACCAGGGTTTGGGCATCCGCCTCGATGCAGTCCGTGCAGAACCGCGCGGCGGCTCGCCCTGGCGAGGGATCGTGCCCGGTGGCCAGGAAGGCCTGCGCCCGACTGCGCAGCAGCTCGAGCGCAGCGACCAGGGGGGCATCCACGGCATCGCCGAGGGCGAGCCTGCGCAAGCCCGCCGCGCCCATGCGGGCCTCGATTCGACCGAGCACCGAACCGCCCGGTCCCTCTCCGGCTGCGGCCTCCATCACCCCGGCGAGCGCGGCCCCCGCGCGCATGTCGGCCCAGTGCGCCGGGTCCCTGATTTCTGGAGGCCGCGTGTCCCAGGCGGTGTGGCCGCCCGGCCGGACGCGAAGTCCCTCGACGAAGGCCAAGGCCTCGCGCCGCCGCGCGCGTTCGGCCTCGGGACCGGACAGGAAGGCTTCCCGCAGGATCTCACGTGCCCGATCCGGCAGGGGCCGCGTCGGATCGAGCTCGTCCACGATGACCTTGCGGCGAACCGGCAAGGATCCCCCACCCGCCCAAAGCCGGAGGGGCGTGCGGGCACGCGGGCAGGTGGCCTCAAGAAGGGCGAGGCCGCGTTCGGTGACGGCGTAGCTGTTGAAGCGGCGGCTGGATGCCGAGACGAGGCCGAGCATCGGGAGCGCGTCGCGGGTCCCGATGCGCATCGGTTGGCTGACATAGAATGCCCGGCTGCCGGCGTGCCGGAAGGTTGGATCCTCCCCACCTGCGTGCTGCTGCAGCTTGAGGTACCCCGGCAGGCGCGCATCGCGGGGCCATCCGTTGCGGGAGAGGGTCAACCAGACCGCCAGGGCCTCGACGGCGTTGGCCGCTGCGATGTTCGCGGGCCCGCGGCCCTCGCGGCGCAGCGTCCCGGCCAGATGGATGCCGAGCAGCGCCAGGATGACCTGCCGGCCGAACCAGACACCACCGAGGCCCGGCACGGCGCGCTCGTTGAAGAAGCGGACGATGGCACCCAGACCGAGGGTGCGCACCCGGCGCGTCCCGCCCAGGCGCTCGCCGCCGAGAAGCCCCCACTCCATCGAACGTCCGCCTCCCCCGCAGCTCGGGTTGCATCATGGCGTGCAACCTAAGCGAGATCCAGTCTTGACGGTGCAGGAAGTGAGCTCCGCAGGAAGGTCTCGGGGAGGAGTCGGAAAATCATGACGACACGCCCGTATCCGCTGGGCCACGCGGCCGACGGAGTGTCGGTGGGTAGACATCTTTAGAGTATGTCGAGTTCGGCTGAAGGATCTCAATCCAAGTCGAATTCGAAGGATAAGTCTTCAAGCTGAAGGCCTCTCTTGCGGTGCAAGAAGGAATGGCAGCAAGGCAGCCGTGAAGGCCTCCGGATGCGAGTAATTGATCCCGTGGGCCGCGCCGGGGATAACGGCAAGAGTCCCTCGAGGCAGAGAGACAGCGAGGCTCGTCACGAACGCATAGGGCACGATGTAGTCGCGCGTGCCCCAGACCACGAGCGTCGGCTGAGAGATCCGTAACACCTTCTCTGCGATATGGTTGTCGACCATGCTCCTCAGGGTCTGGAGGTAGCGCCGGATCCCAGAGCTGGCATAATCCGTCAGCGCGACCCAGGCGAG
>NZ_JBELQE010000002.1:0-19652 GCF_040270385.1 Methylorubrum podarium
TCTCGCCCAGGATCGTGCGGCTATCGATCTTGCTCGTCACCTGGAAGGAGATCCGGGTCGGGAAGTTCGCCTTGATCGTGCCGGTGATCACGTCGACCGAGGGACGCTGCGTCGCCATGATCAGGTGGATGCCAGCCGCCCGCGCCATCTGCGCCAGCCGCTGGATCGCCCCCTCGATGTCCTTGCCCGCCACCATCATCAGGTCGGCCATCTCGTCGACCACGATCACGATGTAGGGGAGCGGGTTGAGGTCCATGACCTCGTCCTCGTAGACCGCCTCGCCGGTGGTGCGGTCGAAGCCGGTCTGGACGGTCCGGGTCAGGGTCTCGCCGCGGGCTCGGGCCTCTTCGAGGCGCGCGTTGAAGCCGTCGATGTTGCGGACACCGACCTTCGACATCTTCTTGTAGCGCTCCTCCATCTCGCGCACGGCCCATTTGAGGGCGATGACCGCCTTCTTCGGGTCGGTGACGACGGGGGAGAGCAGGTGCGGGATGCCGTCGTAGACCGACAGCTCCAGCATCTTCGGGTCGACCATGATGAGGCGGCACTCTTCCGGCTTCAGCCGGAAGAGCAGCGACAGGATCATGGTGTTGATGGCGACCGACTTGCCCGAGCCGGTGGTGCCGGCGACCAGCAGGTGCGGCATGCGGGCAAGATCCGCGATGATCGGCTCGCCGCCGATGTTTTTTCCAAGGCACAGGGCCAGCTTGTGCTTGCTCTCGACGAAGTCCTCGGACGCCAGCAACTCGCGCAGGAAGACCGTTTCGCGCTTGGCGTTCGGCAGCTCGATGCCGATGGCGTTGCGGCCGGGGACGACGGCGACGCGGGCGGAGACGGCGGACATCGAGCGGGCGATGTCGTCGGCGAGCGCGATGACGCGGCTCGACTTGGTGCCGGGGGCGGGCTCCAGCTCGTAGAGGGTGACGACGGGGCCGGGACGCACGGCCAGGATGTCGCCGCGCACGCCGAAATCCTGCAGCGTCGCCTCCAGCATGGTGGCGTTCTGCTCCAGCGCCTCCGCCGAAACCTCGGAGCCCGGCGCCGCCTCGCGCGGGCGGGCGAGAAGCTCCAGGGCGGGCAGACGGTACTCGCCGGCTTCCGGACGCGGCTCGACCGGGCGCGGTCGCGCCGCCGGGGCCTGCGGCAGCGGGCGCGCGACGCGGGTGGGCGGCTCGACGGCGTCGTCGTCCGCGGCACCGGCGACCGGGGCCGGGCGCGGCGCGGCGGGACCGACGGTCGCGTCGTCGGCGTCGTCGTCCTCCGGCTCGAACCGTGGCTCGCGGCGGCCCGAGGCAGCGCGCTCGCGGGCCTGCGGCGCCCAGGGGGCGTCCTCCGGGTCGGCGAAGGCGCGGCGCGCGGCGAGTGCGGGCGAGGCGCCGGCATAGGCAAGCCCCTCTCCCTCGTCGGCCGGTGCCTGCCAGGTTTCGAGCTTGGTGCGAAGCGAGGCGCGGCCGCGCATCACCGCCTGAGCCAACGCACCGAGGGAGAGGATGCCGAGGCTCGGCTCGTCGGCATTGTGGCGCTCCTCGTGGGAGGCGGCGCGGCCGGCGCGGGGCGCGGGACGCGGCGCGCCGTAGGGCAGCTCCTCGTCCTCCTCGAAATCCGGCTTGGTCACGCGGCAGGCGGCGGTGAGGCTGAGGATGGCGACCGCCGCGAACAGGAAGCCGGCAAAGCTCGCCAGCGGCCCGACCAGCATCCGCGTGCCGGCGAGCAGCGCGTCGCCCGCCACGCCGCCCATGCCGGTGGGCAGCGGCCAGCGGGCGGTGGGCGGCAGCGCGCTCGCGACCGCGCTCGCGCAGAGCACGCCGACGATCCACAGGGCGAGGCGCACGCCGCCATGCGGCAGGTCGCGCTCGCGCATCAGCCGCATGCCCCACAGGACGGGAGGCAGGGCGAGCATAATCGAGCCGAGCCCGAGGAGTTGCATGGCGAGGTCGGCCACGACGGCACCGGGGCGCCCGAGCACGTTGTGCGCCCGTTGGTCGGTGGCGTGGTTGAGGCTCGGGTCGTCGATCGACCACGTCGCCAGGGCGACGGTCAGGGCGACCGCGCCGGTGAAGAGGATCAGGCCGCCGCACTCCGTCAGCCGCTTGGCCAGGAAGGGCCTCAGGCTGTCGACGAAGGTGTCGTAGGGCGACGCGGAACGGCGAAGGGAACGCATGCGCAGACCGGTCCGGTGTCAACGGTCCGGTAAGGCTAACGCGGGGCGGTTAACGGCGGGCTAAGTCTGTCCGACAATGCGGCCGTCCGACCCGTCGCCGGTCGCGTTCTCCCGGGGATCGCGAGGCCCGCTCATAAATGCAGGAAGCCCCGGATCCCTCCGAGGCTTCCCCAATCACGTCCGTGCCCCGCCGGCGGACCGGCGTGGTCCTCAGAAGGTGAAACCGGTCTCGACCAGGTAGCGCTCCTGCGACCGCTTGGTGCCGTCGCGGCCGAAGCCGAAGCCGGGGGTGACGTCGTAGGCCTGCACCGTCGCGAACTCGCCGCGGACGAAGTAGCGGTCCCAGGTGAAGGTCGGCGTGATCGTGAACGAGAAGGCCGAGCTGCCCGGGCCGTAGAGGAGGCTGGTCGCGCTCAGGGTGTCGAAGCGGGTGCCCGACTGCGCGATGTACTCGACACGGCCGGCCAGTCCGAAGTTCTCGTTGAAGGCGTAGCCGGCGAGCAGAGCGCCGCCCCAGGTCTCGCCGCCGATGATCGGGGAGAAGTAGTTATCCTTGCGATCGACGGTGGTGTACTGGAAATAGGGCGTGATGATCCACGGGCCGTTGGCGTAGGTGTAGTTCACGCTGATGATGCTGCTGTTCTGCAGCGAGTTGATCGTCGCGAACTGGAAGCGCGGGCTGCGGGTCGAGGAATCGAAGTCGCTGAAATGCGTGCCGCCGTTGATGCCGATCGTGTTCGAGTCGTCGAGCTTGTAGGTCGCGAAGCCCGTCACCCAGTTCAGCTCGCCGGAATAGAAGCCGTCGTTGACCGAGACCGACGCCGCGAACGGACCGCTCGCGTAGTTCACCTGAACGCCCTGGTTGATGAAGTTCTCCTGGTTGAACACCAGGCCGCGGGAGATGTTCAGGTTCTGGTAGGAGAACAGCAGCTCGGAGCCGATGTTAGTGAACATCCGGCCGGCCTGGATCGACCATTCGTCGTTGATCTGCCACTTGCCGAAGGCCACCGGGACCGGTCCGAACAGCGACTCGGTCTGCTCGAACGAGGAGTAGAGCGGCAGGCCGAGCGCCGGGATCGAGTAGAGGCCGGCATGCACGTAGAACTGCAGCGGGCCGTCCGCCTTCTGGATCCAGCCCTGGAGGTTCGAGAAGTCGACGCGGCCGTAGCGATCCTGCTCGGCGCCCGGGGAGAGGATGCCGAAGGCGTTGGTCTGCGTGTAGGCGAAGCCGGTGATCGCGCCGCCGACATAGATGTCGCCGAGCCCCGTGACGAAGCAGGCCGGATTCGGGTTCGCCTTGATGAGGCCGCCGAAGGTCGGGGTCGAGATCGCCGCCTTGCAATGCTCTTCGACGATGACGGGCGCCTTCGCAGCGGCGGGCATGTCCGCGGCCAGTACTGGAAGCGCGGTGGCGCTCAGCGTGGAAAGCGCCGCGCATGCGGCCAGAAGCTTTGTTTTGATTGTCATTGCGGTCAGCCCCAAATTCGATACGGCCAAGGTGCCGAACTCGCCGCCGCGTCGCAAAATGAAGTTTTGCGCAAGTGCCCAATTTTTAGTCAGTTTCGCGCCGCATCAAGCTGTTGGCTGAAAACGTTGCGCCGAGGCAACATTTTCGGCGGCTCGAAACGTTAACTTTGCCGTCAAAAGCGGTCGCTTCCTTTACGATCGATTTACACATTGAGGCGGTGAAGCCCGGCGCGCCGACGAGCCCCACCCGGTGCGACTCACCTGATCAGCCCACGAAAAAGGCCCCGGCGCGATGCGCCGAGGCCCTTGATGCCGGGTGCCCGCCGGGACGGCGGGCCGCCGCTCAGTAGTTGTAGGCGCGCTCGCCGTGATCGGCGATGTCGAGGCCCTCGCGCTCCTCTTCCTGCGTCACGCGCAGGCCGATCGTCAGATCGACGAGCTTGTAGAGGATCGCCGAACCGATGCCCGACCACAGCAGGGTAAAGCCGACCGCCTTCGCCTGGATGATGAGCTGAGCGACCATGTCGTAGGCGCCGACGGTGAGCTCGCCGGGCTTGGTGGTGTAGTCGGGGATGCCCGCGCCGCCGAGGCTCGGATCGACGAGGATGCCGGTGGCCAGCGCCCCGATGATGCCGCCGATGCAGTGCACGCCGAACACGTCGAGGGAGTCGTCGTAGCCGAGCGCGTTCTTCACGGTCGAGCACATCACGAAGCAGATGCCGCCCGCGACGAGACCGAGGACGATCGAGCCCATCGGGCCGGCGAAGCCCGAGGCCGGGGTGACGGCGACGAGGCCGGCGATGGCGCCCGAGAGCATGCCCAGCAGCGAGGGCTTGCCCTTGGCGGCCCATTCCACGAACAGCCAGGAGACCGCCGCCGCCGCGGTGGCGACGAAGGTGTTGATCATGGCGAGCGCCGTGGTGCCGTTCGACTCGAGGTTCGAGCCGGCGTTGAAGCCGAACCAGCCGACCCAGAGCAGCGAGGCGCCGATCGTGGTCATGGTCAGCGAGTGCGGGGCGAGCAGGTCGCGGCCGTAGCCGATGCGCTTGCCGAGCATCAGGCAGCCGACGAGGCCGGCGATGCCGGCGTTGATGTGCACGACGGTGCCGCCGGCGAAGTCGAGGGCGCCCCACTTGAAGAGCATGCCGGCATCGCCCAGCACCGCATCGTACTCGGCCTTGGCCGCGGCATTGGCCTCGCCACCGGCGGCGGCGAGCTTGCGGGCCGCGTCGGCGAAGACGTCGGGGCCGCCCCAGTACCAGACCATGTGGGCCATCGGGAAGTAGATCAGCGTGACCCAGAGGATCATGAACACGACGAGCGCCGAGAACTTCATGCGCTCAGCGAAGGCGCCGACGATCAGCGCCGGGGTGATCATCGCGAACGTCATCTGGAAGCAGATATAGACGTATTCGGGGATCACGACGCCGTTGGAGAAGGTCGCGGCCACGGTGGTGGCGTCGACGCCCTTGAGGAAGGCCTTGGAGAAGCCGCCGACGAAGTCGTTGAGGCCGCCGCCGTTGGTGAAGGACAGGCTGTAGCCGTAGAAGACCCACAGCAGGCACACGATCGAGGCGATCGCGAAGACCTGGGTGAGCACCGAGAGCATGTTCTTGGTGCGCACGAGGCCGCCGTAGAACAGGCCCAGGCCCGGCACGGTCATCATCAGCACCAGGGCCGAGGAGATCAGCATCCAGGCGGTGTCGCCCTTGTTGGGCACCGGGGCGGCGGCGGCCGCGGGGGCCTCAGGGGCCGGCGTCTGCGCGAGCGACGGCTCGATGAGAAGGAGGCCGAGGGCGGCTCCTCCCAGGCCGAGCGCGAGAAGGTTACGAGGTTTCATGGACAGGAAGCTCCTGATCGCCGTGCGTCAAGCATTGGGGAAAGGGGTGGCGGCGGCGCGGCCGGGCGCGTTCCGCCGGAACGGGTGATGAGCCGTTGGGGTATCGGGGAGGAAACTGATGCGGGACGGGCCCTCAGAGCGCGTCGGCGTCGGTCTCGCCGGTGCGGATGCGGACCGCCTTTTCCAGCGGCATCACGAAGATCTTGCCGTCACCGATCTGGCCGGTGCGGGCGGCCCCCGCGATCGTGTCGATCACGTTGGTGACGAGGTCGGCCGCGACCGCCACCTCGATCTTCAGCTTGGGGAGGAAGCTCACGGCGTACTCCGCGCCGCGGTAGATCTCGGTATGGCCCTTCTGTCGGCCATAGCCCTTGACCTCCGTCACGGTCAGGCCGTGGACGCCGATCCCGGTCAGGGCGTCGCGGACCTCCTCCAACTTGAACGGCTTGATGATCGCCATCACGATTTTCATGGGCGGCGCCCCCTTTGTTCTGCCGTTTCACCGCCGGCCGCGCACCGGCCGAGACCCAGCGGTTCTGCAGGGATCGGAATGACCCTGCGACCGCGCGCCTTCATTCAAGGACCGTGCCAAGCGGAACCATTTTCGGTTTCGTTCTTCTGCCCAGAACGTGAGCGAGCGCTGGCGCCGCGTCGGGCAGCCCCGCCGCAAAGACTGCACATCTGATAGGCAATATGTCTACGCGGTCGGCAAAACACGCGGTTTTCGGCCTCTATCCGGGGCGACGCTGACGGATCAGACCCTCCTGGGCGACAGAGGCGACGAGGTGCCCGGCCTCGTCGTGGAACGTGCCGCGGGCAAAGCCGAGGCCCCCCGAGGCGCTCGGGCTGTCCTGCGAATAGAGCAGCCAGGAATCGGCCCGGAACGGGCGGTGGAACCAGAGGGCGTGGTCGAGGCTCGCCGACTGGATCTCCGGATCGAACACGGTCCGTCCGTGAGGGATCAGCGTCGCGTCGAGGAGCGTCATGTCCGAGGCGTAGGCGAGCACCGCCCGGTGCAGGGCCGGATCGTCGGGCAGAGGCTTCGTCGCGCGCATCCAGACATGGTAGCGGGCGGGCCTCGGCGCGCGGTCGCGATAGCGCTCGGTCTCGACCGGCCGCAACTCGATCGGCCAGGCCTGCGTGAAGTAGGCGAGCATCGGCTCGGGCACGATGCTGCCGCCCTCCCGGACGAGCGTCCGCGCATCCGCCAGATCGGTGGGGCCCGGCACGTCGGGGCGTTCCGCGGCGTGCTCGACGCCCGCCTCCGCGACGTGGAACGACACCGACATGGCGAAGATCGCCCGGCCCTTCTGGATCGCCTTGACCCGGCGGGTGGTGAAGCTGCCGCCGTCGCGGATGCGCTCGACCTCGTAGACGATCGGCACCGCGGGGTCGCCGCCGAGGAGGAAGTAGGCGTGCAGCGAGTGGGGCGGGCGGGACGCCTCGACCGTGCGGGAGGCCGCGACCAGCGCCTGGGCCACCACCTGCCCCCCGAACACCCGCGGCCAGCCGATCCGGGGGCTGACGCCGCGGAACAGGTCGGTCTCCAGCCGCTCCAGGTCGAGGATCGCCAGGAGGGCGTCGACGGGATCGGGCCTGCGGGATTCGGACATGGCGGCTTCTGCGGCTCTGGGCGAAGGGTGATGACAGGTGACGAACGGCCCCAGCTCGGGGCGCGTTCGACGCACATAGCGGCTCGGCCCGGGGATGCCACGCGGGTCCCCGCGCTCCGCCCGCCCGGCCGGGGTGCCTGCGCGCGGCGCGCGGACTATGTGAGACGCTCGAGACGATCCCGGACCGCCCGATCGCGGGCGGCGCCGGAGCCGAGGAAGAGAAGGCCGATGAGCACCACGGATCGCCGTCCCGCAAATCGCCCTGGAACTCGCCGCCTGTTCGTCGCCGGGGCGGGCATCGCCAGCCTCACCCTGGCCGTCGCCCTGAAGCGGACGCACGGCCCGGCCCTCGACGTCGCGGTCTGCGATCCCGGCCTGGAGGCGGGCGCGGCGCGTCACCGCGGGCGCGCCTACGCCGTCGCGGCCGGCCCGCGGCGGATGTTCGAGCGGCTCGAACTGTGGTCCCGGATCGAGCCGGCGGCGGAGCCGATGCGCCGGCTGGTCATCAGCGACAGCCGCGTCGGCGATCCGGTGCGGCCGGTCTTCCTCACCTTCGGCGACGGGACCGAGGCGCGCCGGGACGCCGGCGCGGGCGGCGAGCCCTTCGCCCACATGGTCGAGGCCGAGCCGATGGTGCGGGTGCTGCTCGACGCCGCGCGGGAGACGGGCGTCCGCCTCGTCACCGCGGGGGTCCGCTCGGCCAGCCCCAATCCGCGCGCGACGCACGTGACCCTGAGCGATGGCAGCGAGGAAGAGGTCGCGCTGGTGGTCGCCGCGGACGGGGGGCGCTCCGCCCTGCGCGAGGCCGCCGGCATCGGCTGGGTCGGCTGGTCCTACCCGCAATCGGGCATCGTCGCGACGATCCAGCATGCCCGCGACCACGAGGGCCGCGCCTTCGAACACTTTCTGCCGAGCGGCCCCTTCGCGATCCTGCCGCTCCGGGCGGGGGGCGAACTCGGCCGCCGCTCCTCGATCGTCTGGACCGAGCGCAGCGCCGACGTGCCGGCCCTGCTCGGCGGGGATGCCGCCGAGACGCTGGCCGAGATCGAGCGCCGGTTCGGACCCGAACTCGGCCGCATCGCCCTGGAGCACGGCCCCAGCGCCCATCCGCTGCATCTCGGCATCGCCCGCAGCTTCCGGGCGCCGCGCCTCGCGCTCCTCGGCGACGCCGCCCACGTCATCCACCCGCTGGCGGGCCAGGGACTCAATCTGGGGCTGGCCGGGGCGGCGGCGCTGGCCGAGGCGGTGACCGGCGCCCTGCGGCTCGGGCTCGATCCCGGCGCCGACGCGGTGCTGCGCGACTACGAGCAGGCCCGGCGCTTCGACAGCGTGGCGATGGCGGCGGCGACCGACGGGCTCAACCGCCTGTTCTCCAACGACAGCCTGACCCTGCGCCTCACCCGCGACCTCGGCCTCGGCCTCGTCGACCGGATGCCGGGGCTGAAGCGCTTCTTCATCGGCCAAGCCTCCGCCTCACGAGGCGAGACCCCGCGCCTGCTGCGGGGCGAGGCCCTGTGAGGCTGGGAGGCGCGGGTCGTCAGGCGGCGCGCACCGAGGCCAGGAACCGGTTGACCTCGGCCGAGAGATGCTCGGACTGGCGCGACAGCTCGGAGGCCGAGGACAGCACCTGGGAGGCGGCCGCACCGGTGTTCTCGGAGGCGCGCGCGAGGCCGACCATGTTGCTCGTCACCTCGGTCGTGCCGATCGAGGCCTGACCGACGCTGGACACGATCTCCTGCGTGGCGGCGCCCTGCTGCTCGACCGCCGCCGCGATGGCGGTGGCCACGGCGTTGATCTCGCGCACCCGCTCCGTGACCGAGCCGATCGCCCCGACCGCCTGGCGCGTCGCGCCCTGGATCTGGCCGATCTGCCCCGAGATCTCCTCGGTCGCCCGCGCCGTCTGGCTCGCCAGCTCCTTCACTTCCGAGGCGACGACCGCGAAGCCCCGGCCCGCCTCGCCGGCGCGCGCCGCCTCGATGGTGGCGTTCAGCGCGAGAAGGTTCGTCTGGCTGGCGATGTTCGAAATCAGGCTCACCACGTCGCCGATCTCCGAGACGGCGCCGCTGAGTTCCTGCACGAGCGAGACCGTCCGGTCCGCCTCGTTCACGGCCCGCTGCGCCAGATCCGCCGAGCCGGAGACCTGCCGGCCGATCTCCAGCACGGAGGTGCCGAGTTCCTCGGACGCGGCCGCCACGGTGTTGACGTTGACCGCCGCCTCCTCCGCCGCGGCCGCGACCGCGCTCGACTGGTTGGCGGTCTGGAACGCCGTGGTCGTCATGCTCTCCGCGGTCGCCTGCAACTCGGTGGCCGAGGCGGAGACCATGCCGACGATGCCGCCGACCGCCTGCTCGAAGCTCTCGGCCATCTGCCGCATGCCGGCCTTGCGCTGCTCCTCGGCCGAGGCGCGCGCCCGTTCGCTCTCCTCCTCCAGGGCCCGCGCGCGGATCAGGCTGTTCTTGAAGACCTGGACCGCGTCGGCGATGCGGCCGATCTCGGTGGCCTCGCCCTGGTGCGCGATGCTGACCCCGAGGTCGCCGCCGGCGAGGGCCTGCATCGGCTGCACCACGGAATTGATGCCACGCGAGATGCCGCGGACGATGACGAGGGCCAGACCGACCGAGAGCAGGATGGCGGCCGCGATCGCGCCCAGGACCTGGATCTTGGTCGATGCGTAGGCATCGGTGGCCGCGATTTCGGCCGCCGCCGCGCCGTCGTTGTTGAACTTGATCAGGGATTCGAGCGCCAGCGACGCGCGCCGCCGCGGGGGCACGGCCTCGGCCTCGTACAGGGCGAGGGCCTGCGCCTTCTCGCCCTGCCGCGACAGGCCGACGATCCGTTCGGAAACGCCGACGAAGGCGCGCCATTCCTGCCGGAAGGTCTCGTAGAGCTTGCGCTCCTCCGGCGAGGAGATGAGCGGCTCGTAGGCCGTGGCGGTGGCATCGAGCTTCTTGCCGCGCTGAACGACATCGTTCTCGACCCCGGCGAGGCTCTTCGCGTCGACCGTCAGGACGTGCCGGAGAAGGCTGGTGTTGTAGCGGCCGGTCAGCGCATCGATCTCACCCGCCGTGCGGACGCTCGGGAGCCAATTCCGCTCGATGGTCTGAAGATGGCCGTTGATGAGAGACAGACCGCCGAGGCTCAGTGCTCCCAATCCGAGCACCACGACCGTGAGGATCGTGAAGCTTCCGATCAGCCTCGAACGAATTGAGAGGTTCCTGACAGCCACGGCATAGCTCCCGACCCGACGCGAATTACATATGTTTGTCGGCCGGTGGAAATCTTTACCCTGAAATTGCTAATCCATAGTCACCGACGACGGCGGGGGATTAGAACTCGACCTGCGTCCAGTCATTTAATGTCCCTGAGGCGCATCCTCCTCTCCCCCTGGCGTTCGCATCGTTGGCTCATCGTCCGACCGAGACCGTGCGCCGCTCGGGACGAGGCCGGATCCGGTCGTTCCGGGCAAGCCGGCCTCCGGCATCCGCGAGAGCCGGTCCGAGGGCGGCGCGAAGCGGGACCGTGCCGCGGGAGAGCCATCGGCGCCCGCCGCGGAACCGGCTCGACTGCATTTGCGGCCACCCGGTTTTTCGTTCATGTAGCGGCACCGCGTGCCGGGCGTCTCCCGAGCGCGCCGATCTGCCACCCGAACGCATCGGGACTTTGAACCTATGGCCACACCGGAATTCGACCTCGGCGACATCAAGCGCCGCATGCAGGGCGCCGTCAGTTCTCTGAGCAAGGATCTGGGATCGCTGCGCACCGGCCGCGCGACGCCGAGCCTGCTCGATCCGATCCAGGTCGAGGCCTACGGCGCGTCGATGCCGATGGCCCAGGTCGCCACCGTGAGCGTCCCGGAGCCGCGCCTGCTCTCGATCTCGGTCTGGGACCGCTCGATGGTCACCAATGTCGAGAAGGCGATCCGCGAATCCGATCTCGGCCTGAACCCGATGACGGAAGGCCAGACCATCCGCCTGCGCATCCCCGAGATGAACGAGCAGCGCCGCAAGGAGATGGTCAAGGTCGCGCACAAATACGCGGAGGAAGCCCGCGTCGCCGTGCGCCACGTGCGCCGCGACGGCCTCGACATCCTCAAGAAGCTGGAGAAGGACGGCGCCATCAGCCAGGACGACGAGAAGCGTCAGGCCGGCGACGTGCAAAAGGCCACCGACGACGCGATCGGCGAGATCGACGGCGTGCTGGCCTCGAAAGAAAAGGAGATCATGCAGATCTGACGCCTCCGGCCTGCATCGTAAGGGAAGGATGGCGGGCCGTGCCGGGCCGCAGCGGCAAGGGGCAGCCAGGGAGGCCGTCGAGGGTGCGCCAGGAGGGGGAGGCTGCGGTGGTTCGCTCGGAAGGCGCGCGGCAGATCGGGGAGGCGGCGGGCGCCGCCCCCGAGGGCGCGGCGCGGCCCGCGCCGCGGCACGTCGCCATCATCATGGACGGCAACGGCCGCTGGGCCGCGAGCCGGGGCCTGCCCCGCTTCGAGGGCCATCGCCGCGGCGTCGAGGCCGTGCGCCGGGCGGTGCGCTCCGCCATCACCCTCGGCATCGGCTACCTCACGGTCTACAGCTTCTCCTCCGAGAACTGGCGCCGGCCGGCCTCGGAGATTTCCGAGCTGATGGGCCTGCTCAAGCTGTTCGTGCGCGGCGACCTCGCCGACCTCCACGCCAACAATGTCCGCGTCCGGGTGATCGGCGACCGGGCGGATCTCTCCCCCGACATCGCCGGGCTGCTCGACGAGGCGGAGACCCGCACCCGCGCCAATACCGGCTTGACGCTCGTCGTCGCCTTCAACTACGGCGGCCGCCAGGAGATTCTGCGCGCGGTGCGGCGCATCGCGTCCGCCGTCGCGGACGGGCGGCTGCGGCCCGACGAGATCGAGCTGTCGACCGTCACGGACGCCCTCGACACCGCCGGCATCCCGGACCCGGACCTCGTCATCCGCACCTCCGGCGAGCAGCGGCTCTCGAACTTCCTGACCTGGCAGACGGCCTACACCGAGTACGTGATCGAGCCGGGCTTCTGGCCGGATTTCGACCACGACGCCTTCCTCGCCGCCGTCAGCGAGTATCACCGCCGCGACCGCCGCTTCGGCGGCCTCAGCGCCGGGGCCGGGTGATGGCGCGGGACGAGGCGGCCCCCCCCGCGCCGGCCCGGCGGGCGCCCTTCGCCAACCGCGAGTTCGGCCTGCGGGTGGCCTCGGCCCTGGTGCTCGGCGCGGCGGTGCTCGGCAGCCTGGTGATCGGCGGCTGGGCCTTCGCCGCGGTCTGGCTCATCGCCGGCGTCGTCGGCGCCGCCGAGTGGCTTGCCATGACCCGCTCCGAGCCGCTCCTGCCGCTGCTCGGCCTGACCGGCGCGACGCTGTCCGCCGTGCTCGCGGCCGTGCTCCTCGGCGCCCCCCTCTGGGTGCCGCTCCTCATCCTGCTCGCCGGAAGCCTCGGCCTGTTCGCCCTCGGCCACGGGCCGGGCCGGCGCAAGCCGATCTGGGGCCTCGTCGGCGGCGCGGTGGTCGCCCTGGTGCCGACGCTGCTGCGGATCGATCCGGCGATCGGCGTGGTCGGGCCGGCCTGGATGTTCGCGGTGGTCTGGTCCACCGACAGCGTCGCCTACTTCACCGGCCGCCTGATCGGCGGGCCGAAGCTGATGCCGCGGGTCAGCCCGAAGAAGACGTGGTCCGGCGCGCTCGGTGGCCTCGCCGCGGGCGTCGTCGGCGGAACCGCGACCCTGCTCGTCGCCCGCGGGCAGGGCTGGGACGCCCTGCCCGGCCTCACCCCCGCCCTGGTCGCGGCGCTGAGCGGGCTCGCCTCGGTCCTGTCGATGGGCGGCGACCTCGTTGAGTCCGCCCTCAAGCGGCGCTACGGCGTCAAGGATTCCGGCCGCTCGATCCCCGGCCATGGCGGCGTCATGGACCGGCTCGACGGCTTCTTCGCCGTCGCGCTCCTCGCCGGCCTGTGCCTCGCCGCCCAGCGGCTCCTGACTGCCTGAACGGAACTGATCCCGTGAGCCTCACCGTCACCGTCCTCGGCGCCACCGGCTCGATCGGCCGCTCGACCACGGACCTCCTGTCCCAGCACGCCGGCCGCTTCCGCGTCGGGGCGCTGGTCGGCGGCAAGGACGCCGCGGCTTTGGCCAAGCTCGCCCTGGAGCTGAAGCCGGATTTCGCCGCGCTCGCCGACGCGAGCGCCGGCCCGGCCCTGGCCGAGGCCCTGTCGGGCTCCGGCATCCCGAACGGGGCCGGCGAGGGCGCGGTGCTGGAGGCGGTCGCCCGCGACGCCGACATCGTCGTGGCGGCGGTGAGCGGCGCGGCGGGCCTCAAGCCCACCCACGCCGCGCTCCGGCTCGGGCGCACCATCGCGCTCGCCAACAAGGAGAGCCTCGTCTGCGCCGGCGACGCCTTCATGCGCGACGCCGAGCGCTACGGCGCCCGCATCCTGCCGGTGGATTCCGAGCACAACGCGCTGGCCCAGGCCATGGGCGACGGCCGCGTCGCCGACATCGCCAAGATGACGCTCACCGCCTCGGGCGGCCCGTTCCGCACCTGGACCCGCGAGCGCATCGCCGCCGCGAGCCCGACCGAGGCCGCCGCCCACCCGACCTGGTCGATGGGCATGAAGATCAACATCGATTCCGCCTCGCTGATGAACAAGGGGCTGGAACTGATCGAGGCCCACCACCTCTTCGCCATCGAGGCGGCGCGGCTCGACGTCATCGTCCACCCGCAATCGATCGTGCACGGGCTGATCGCGTGGCGCGACGGCGCGGTCACCGCAGGGCTCGCCATGCCCGACATGCGCGTGCCGATCGCCCATTGCCTCGGGCTCGGCGACCGCCTCGAGATCGCCCGCGGCCGCCCCCTCGACCTTGCCGCCACCGGCAGCCTCACCTTCGAGCCGGCGGACGAGGCGCGCTTTCCCTGCCTGCGCGTGGCACGGGCCGCGCTCGCCGAGGGCGGCGCCGCGCCGACCGTCATGAACGCCGCCAACGAGATCGCGGTCGCCGCCTTCATCCGCGGCGCGATCCCGTTCTACGGCATCGCCGAACTCGTGGAACGGGCGGTCGAGCACTTCGCCGCCGAGCATCGCCGGGCGCCGGAGGATGTCGAGGAGGCGCTTGCCATCGACGCGCAGGTGCGCGCCTGGAGCCTCGAAGCGGTGCCCGCGACCCGCGCCGCGGGCTGAAGCGCGATTGGCCTTGACGAGGCAAGGTCGCGGCAGGCTCCGTGCGAGGAGCGGACAGCTGCTCGATAGACGGCCGAAGCGCTTGGGTTTATGAACCGAGATGCCGACCGTTCTCAGGATCGGGGCCTTCCGCATCGTGATCTACCCGAACGATCATCGGCCCGCGCACGTCCACGCGATCGGACCCGACGGGGAAGCCGTCTTCCTCCTGAACTGTCCCGACGGACCGACCGCGATCCGTGAGGTCCGCGGCCTGAGCTTCCGGGACGCGCAAGCCGTCGCACGTGAACTCGATGCGCGGGTGCCGGCCCTCTGCGCCTCGTGGGAGACGATCCATGGATGACGCCGCATTCCGCCTCGCAGAGGCCCGCGGACGTGAGACCGCGAGCGGTCCCGTCGCCGTGTCGGCCCGCTACCTCCCGAACCGCCGGACACTCGTGGTCATTCTCTCGACCGGCGTGGAGGTGCGCGTTCCCGTGGATCTGGTCGAGGGGTTGGCGAAGGCGACCTCGGCGGATCTGAGCGAGATCGAGGTCACGCCGGCCGGGACCGGGCTCCACTTCCCCCGCCTCGACGCCGACGTGTTCGTGCCTGCGCTCGTGACCGGCATCACCGGTTCGCGCTCCTGGATGGCGCAGCAGCTCGGGCGCGCCGGCGGAAAGGCACGAACGGAACCGAAGATCGGCGCCGCCCGCGCGAACGGTCGCCTCGGAGGGCGACCGCGCAAGGTGAGCTGAAGCCACCTCCCCCGGCCGCGGCACGATTTGCCGCCGCGCAGGCCTCCGATTGGGCTGAGCCGTTGACGTATTCCATACGGACATGCGTTACGCCGTGTCGGCGGTCGGCTTGCGCCCGGAATTCCGGCCGGGCTTGTCGGGGACGGGTGATCCGGCCCCACCGGACGCCGGTGCGATTAGACCTCGCACTCGGACGTGAGGCGTGCGACGATCCGCGACTTGCCTGCCGTGAGGCCGCTCTGTCAGGGCGGGCGGTCAAGACCGGGTTCGCGCACGACGTGCACGGATCTTCGACGCGTAACGCGGCCTGAAGGATGATGGCCATGGAATTCTTGAGCGGCATGGGCGGCAACGCGGCCGGCTTCTTCGGCGCGGTGATCCCGTTCCTGATCGTGCTGACGATCGTCGTGTTCGTCCACGAGATGGGCCACTTCCTGGTCGGGCGCTGGTGCGGGGTCGGCGTGACCGCCTTCTCCATCGGCTTCGGCCCGGAGGTCGTCGGCTTCACCGATCGGCGGGGCACCCGCTGGAAGCTCTCGGCGATTCCGCTGGGCGGCTACGTGAAGTTCGTGGGCGACGCCAACGGCGCCAGCGTGCCCGATCCGGAGGCGGTCGCCCGCATGAGTCCGCACGAGCGGGCGATCAGCTTCCCGACCCAGCCGGTGGCCAAGCGCGCGGCCATCGTCGCCGCCGGCCCCGTCGCCAACTTCATCCTCGCCATCGCGGTGTTCGCGGGCGCGATCTATTTCAGCGGCCGCTACGAGACCCCGGCCCGCGTCGAGGCGGTGCAGCCGAACAGCGCCGCCGCGCGGGCGGGTTTCCAGCCCGGCGACGTGATCCGCACCATCGACGGCGCGCCGGTGAAGACCTTCAACCAGATGCAGCGCGTCGTCTCGTCCGCCGCCGGCTCCTCGCTGACGGTGACCGTGGATCGCGGCGGCCAGGTCCAGACCCTGACCGCCGTGCCCGACATGATCGAGGAGCGCACGCCCTTCGGCCGTCACCGCTTCGGCCGGCTCGGCATCAACGGCCCGAACGCCAGCGCGGCCAAGCTGGTGCATTACGGCCCGCTCGAATCCCTCCAGCTCGGCGTCCACGAGACGGCCTTCGTGGTGGAGCGCACCTTCGACTACATCGGCAAGCTCGTCACCGGCCGCGAATCCGCCGACCAGCTCTCCGGCCCGATCGGCATCGCCCGGGTCTCGGGCGAGGTCGCCCGCGTGGGCGGCGTCGGCGGGCTGATCGGTCTGGTCGCGCTGCTGTCGGTCTCGATCGGGCTCCTCAACCTGTTCCCGATCCCGCTCCTCGATGGCGGGCACCTGATGTTCTACGCCTTCGAGGCGGTGCGCGGCCGCCCCCTGAGCGAGCGGGCGCAGGAGATCGGCTTCCGCATCGGCCTCGCCTTCGTGCTGATGCTGATGCTGTTCGCGGCCTGGAACGACATCCTCAACCTGGGCGCCTCGCTGAGCCAGCGCGGCACCTGACGCCCCGGCCCCTCCCGTCTCCGAATCAACGGCCCGGCGCCCCCGCCGGGCCGTTCGCGTTCGTGGTGAACGCCGGCCTAACGCGATCGGGACAGGCGCCGGAAAGTCGTGTTCGCGACCATATTTACGCCCTATTCACGCTAATCTCAGAACGATCGTAAAGGCGTTCCGCCGTTAAGTGGCGCGAAGGCCACGACCCCCCAAAATCCCGGTCTATCGGACGACCCTCGCGTTTGCTTCGTAGGGGAATCCCGATACAAGCGTGGCTGGGACCAGAGGGCGGCGAGCCTTAAGGGCGGCTGCCTGCGGGTGCGAACCCGTGCTGAGATAAAAAGAGACGGGCGATTACATGATGTCGATGACGGGAAAGCGCCGGCGAAAGTCGGCGGAGCGTGCCATCGTTCTGGTCGCCACCGCCGCCAGCGTGATCCTCGGCGGCGCGGCCGCACAGGCGCAGCAGATCGTCGTCGAAGGCAACCGCCGTGTCGATGCCGACACGATCCGCTCCTACGTCACCGGCACCGCCTCCGGCTCGCCCGAGGAAGCGCGGCGCAACCTTCTCTCCACCGGTCTCTTCTCCGACGTGCAGGTCTCGGGCCGCGGCGGCACCACCGTGGTGCGCGTGCGTGAGAACAACGTGGTCGGCCGCGTCTTCTTCGAGGGCAACAAGAAGATCGAGAAGGGCACGCTCGAGAGCGTCGTCGAGACCAAGGACCGCGGCGCCCTGAGCCCGGCGGTGGTCGCCGCCGACGTGGAGCGCATCCGCGACGTCTACAAGCGCTCGGGCCGCGGCACCGCCAAGGTGAGCTACCGCCTCGTCGACCTGCCCACCGGCCGCTCCGACGTCGTCTTCACCATCGACGAGGGCGACAAGACCGGCATCCGCGCCATCAACTTCGTCGGCAACAGCGCCTACTCGGAATCGACCCTGAAGGGTCTGATGACCTCCTCCGAGATGAACTTCCTCTCGTTCATCAAGACCTCCGACGTCTACGATCCCGACCGCATCTCGTCCGACCTCGACATCGTCCGCCGCTACTACCTCAAGAACGGCTACGCCGATTTCCGCGTCGTCAACGCCGATGCCCGCTACGTCGAGGCCGGCGACGAGACCGGCTGGGTGATCACCGTCACCGTCGAGGAAGGCGAGCAGTACACCGTCGGCGCCGTCGCCGTTGATCCGCGCATCGCCGGCATCGACCGCGAGGCCCTCGACGGCCAGATCCGCGCCCAGGTCGGCGACGTCTACAACGCCGAGGACGTCGAGAAGACGCTCGTCGGCGTCACCAACGAGGTCAACCGCCAGGGCTATCCCTTCGCCCAGGTGCGCCCCACCGGCCAGCGCGACCGCGCCACGCATCAGGTCGCCCTCGGCTTCGTCGTCGAGGACGGTCCGCGCGTCTACGTCGAGCGCATCAACATCCGCGGCAACACCCGCACCCGCGACTACGTCATCCGCCGCGAACTCGACCTGACCGAGGGCGACGCCTACAACCGCGTGCTGGTCGACCGCGCCGAGCGCCGCCTGAACGGCCTGGGCTTCTTCAAGAAGGTGCGCTTCTCCAACGAGCCGGGCTCGTCCCCGGACCGGGTGGTCGTCAACATCGACGTCGAGGATCAGCCCACGGGTTCGTTCTCGGTGGCGGGCGGCTACTCCACCCAGGACGGCATCATCGGCGAGGTCTCGGTCTCCGAGTCGAACTTCCTCGGCCGCGGCCAGTACGTGCGCCTCGCGGTGCAGGGCGGCCAGTACGCCCGCGGCATCGACTTCTCGTTCACCGAACCGTACTTCCTCGGCTATCGCCTGGCCGCCGGCTTCGACGCCTTCTACAAGTACTCCGACCTGACTCGGTACTCGCGCTACGAGACGACGGTCTACGGCGGCCAGCTCCGCCTCGGCCTGCCGATCACCGAGGAATTCGGCGTCACCTTCCGCTACTCGGTCTACAACACCGAGCTGCGCGTCCCGAACACCATCAAGCGGCCCTACAACGACTGCTCGGTGGCGATCCCCGGCTACACCGCCCTCAACCCCGCCGGCACGATCGATCCGTCGAGCGGGCGTGACGTGGGCGGCCTGCCGGCCTACCCGAACTGCGCCTTCGACGGCGAGGCCTCGATCGCCCTCAAGGGCCAGCAGGGCAGCGTGCTGACCTCGCTGGCGGGCGTGACGCTCGCCTACTCGACCCTCGACAACCTGCAGCGGCCGACCAACGGCTTCTACGGCGAACTGAAGCCCGACATCGCCGGCATCGGCGGCGACTCCAAGTTCTTCCGCGTGACGGGCGACGCCCGCTACTACAAGGAGATCTGGGAGGACGTGGTCGGCTTCGTGCGGCTCCAGGGCGGTCACATCTCGGCGCTGGACAACCAGCCGCTGCGCATCACCGACCAGTTCTTCCTCGGCCCGTCGCTGGTCCGCGGCTTCGCCCCGAACGGCCTCGGTCCGCGCGACGTCGGCATCGCCGACGCCCGCTCCAACGCCATCGGCGGCACCACCTACTTCGGCGCCACGCTCGAAGTTCAGTTCCCGATCTGGGGCCTGCCGCGGGATCTCGGCCTGAAGGGCGCGGTCTTCGCCGATGCCGGTACGCTGTTCGGCTACGACGGCCGCCGCAACTTCGACGTGAACGGCGACAACTTCATCAACGGCTTCGCGCCGGGATCGGGCTGCAACTACACGAACTTCGGCGCCAACGCGATCAAGGTCGAGCCCGAGTGCGTGAACGTCCGCGACAAGCCGACGATCCGTTCCTCGGTCGGCGCCTCGATCCTGTGGAACTCGCCGCTCGGCCCGATCCGCTTTGACTACGCCTACGCGCTGTCCAAGGACGAGGGTGTCCAGACGGCTCTGGGCAAGGTCGGCAAGGACCAGACCCAGGCGTTCCGCTTCTCCGGCGGCTCGCGCTTCTGATCCCCGACAGGCTCGCTTGAGAGAGCCGTGGGGGGGCGGGGGGGGGGGGGGGGGGGGGGGGGGTTGGGGGGGGGGCCCCCCCGCGGGGGGGGGGGGGGGGGGGGGGGGCGGGGCCCGGGGGGGGGGGGGGGGGGGGGGGGGGGGGGGGGGGGCGGGGGCGCGGGGGGGGGGGGGGGGGGGGGGGGGGGGGGGGGGGGGGGGGGGGGGGGGGGGGGGGGGGGGGGGGGGGGGGGGGGGGCGGGGGGGGGGGGGGGGGGG
>NZ_JBELQE010000044.1:0-22492 GCF_040270385.1 Methylorubrum podarium
CCACCAACACCGGCGCGGGGTGGAGCAGCCCGGTAGCTCGTCAGGCTCATAACCTGAAGGTCGCTGGTTCAAATCCAGCCCCCGCAACCAAACACACCACGACCACCACCAGCACATCGACACACAGCCCGCTGACCGGAAAAGGCAGCGGGCTTTTCGTCGTTCAGGCTCACGGCGCGTCTGCATCGCCGCACCCGAGATCCGGATTACGCCGCGCCTTCGATCGCGTCGGCTTCGCCGCGCGATGACGATCGGGCAAGTCGGCGCGCTCGAAAATCGAAAAGTGCCGCGGATCACCGAGAGGGGAGGGGCCAACCGGAGAAGAAACGCTCTCCGGCGGCTGCCTTACGGAAACACGTGACCGCCGACGATGCGCAGTCCGACCTCGCGGCCGGCGGCGAGGCGGGCCGTGTCGGCCGCCTCCACCACCACCACCTTCGCGCCCGGCCGATCGACCTCGATCCGCTGACGTCCCTGCGTCCGGTACGAGGAACGGACCGTGCCGGTCAGATGCGCCTCGTTCGCCTCGGCGAATTGGAGCTGCCACGGACGGGCGTAGAGCTTCACCGGTCCGACCAACCCCGCCGGCGCGGTGAGCGGCGTCGTCCGGCCGTTGACGAGGACCTGGCCGTTCTGCGCGATCGCCTCGACCTCGATCGTGTCGCCGAGGAACTTCAGGACCGTCGGCGAGACCGGATGCTCCTGCACCTCGTCCGGGGTGCCGACCTGCTCCAGGCGGCCGCGGTCCAGCACCGCCACCCGGTCGGAGAGTTCGAGGGCCTCGTCCTGGTCGTGGGTGACGAAGATCGTGGTCTGGCCGGTGCGGTCGTGGATCTCCCTGAGCCAGCGGCGCAGATCCTTCCGCACCTGCGCGTCGAGGGCGCCGAACGGCTCGTCGAGCAGCAGGACGCGAGGCTCGACCGCGAGCGCGCGGGCCAGCGCGATGCGCTGGCGCTGGCCGCCGGAGAGCTGGCTCGGATAGCGGTCGGCGAAGCCCGACAGCTTGATCAGGTCGAGCAGGTTGCCGACCCGGCGCTTGATCTCCGCCTTGTCCGGTCGCTCCGAGCGTTTCCGGGCATTGAGCCCGTAGGCGATGTTCTGCGCCACCGTCATGTGCTTGAACAGGGCGTAGTGCTGGAACACGAAGCCGACCGCGCGCCGCTGGACCGGCACCTGCGTGGCGTCGTCGCCGCCGAAGATGATCCGGCCGCGATCGGGGAAGTCGAGCCCGGCGATGATGCGCAGCAGCGTGGTCTTGCCCGAGCCCGACGGGCCGAGCAGCGCCAGCAGTTCCCCCGCCCGCACGTCGAGGGTGAAGTCGTGCAGCACCGCCGCCGTCTCGAAGGTCTTCGAGACGTCCTCGATGCGGATCGCCGTCGCCGTTCCCACCCGATCAGTGGCGGCGTGCCCCCGCCGCGAGGTCGTCGGCGTAGCGCCATTCGAGGACGGATTTGACGGCGAGGGTGACAAGAGCGAGCCCGGCAAGGAGAGAGGCGACGGCGAACGCGGCAACGAAGTTGTACTCATTGTAGAGGATCTCCACGTGCAGCGGCAGCGTATTGGTGAGCCCGCGGATATGGCCGGAGACGACCGAGACCGCGCCGAACTCGCCCATCGCGCGGGCGTTGCAGAGCAGGACGCTGTAGAGCAGGCCCCAGCGGATATTGGGGAGCGTCACCGTCCGGAAGGCGTGCCATCCGGAGGCGCCGAGGGTGAGGGCCGCCTCTTCCTCCGCCGTGCCCTGTTCCTGCATGAGCGGGATGAGCTGGCGGGCGACGAAGGGAAAGGTGACGAAGATCGTCGCCAGCACGATGCCGGGCACCGCGAAAATGATCTGGATGTCGTGCTCGACGAGGAAGGGGCCGAACAGGCCGCGCGAGCCGAAGACCAGCACGTAGATCAGCCCGGAGACTACCGGTGAGACCGAGAACGGCAGGTCGATCAGCGTGACGAGCAGGTTCTTGCCGCGAAATTCGAACTTGGCGATGGCCCAGGAGGCGGCGACGCCGAAGACGAGGTTGAACGGCACGGCGATGGCCGCGACGAGCAGGGTCAGCCGGATCGCCGATTGCGCATCGGGTTCGGCGAAGGCGGCGAGATAGGCGCCCCAGCCCTTGGCGAGCGCCTGCGCGAACACCGTGAGCAGCGGCAGAACGAGGAAGAGGCCGAGGAAGGTCAGCGCCACCGCGATCAGCAGCCAGCGCACGACCCGCCGCTCGGTGACGACGCTGGCGGGCATGCGCAGGGTCTCGTCCCGCGGCCCCGCCACGGGGCCCTGTGCCAGCGCCTCAGACATAGCCGAACCTCCGCCGGCTCCAGGCCTGGATCAGGTTGATCGCGAGCAGGGTCACGAAGGAGATCGCCAGCATGATCACGGCGATGGCGCTGGCCCCGGCGTAATCGAACTCCGAGAGCTTGATGACGATCAGCAAAGGCGCGATCTCGGAGACGTAGGGCAGGTTGCCGGCGATGAAGATGATCGAGCCGTACTCGCCGACGCCCCGGGCGAAGGCGAGGGCGAAGCCGGTCAGCACCGCCGGGATCAGCGGCGGAAGCACCACCCGCACGAGGGTGGTGATCCGCGACGCGCCGAGGATGGCGGAGGCTTCCTCCACCTCCTTGTCGATCTCGGCGATCAGCGGCTGCACCGTGCGCACCGCGAAGGGCAGGCCGATGAACACCATGGCGATGAAGATGCCGACCGGCGTGTAGGCCGCCTCGATGCCGACCTTGGCGAGCTGCGCGCCGACGAGCCCGTTGGGGGCGTAGAGCGAGGCGAGGGCGATGCCCGCCACCGCCGTCGGCAGGGCGAAGGGGAGATCGACCACGGCGTCGGCGAGCTTGCGGCCGGGGAAGTCGTAGCGGGTCAGCACCCAGGCGACGATGCCGCCGAACACCGAGGCCGTGAGCGCGGCCAGCAGCGACACGCCGAAGCTCACCCGCAGCGCGCTGGCCACCCGCGGGTCGGTCGCGACGTCCCAGATCCCGGACAGGCCGAGACCGGACGCCTTCACCACGAGGGCGGCGAGCGGCAGCAGCACGATCACGCCGAGGCAGGTCAGCGTGTAGCCGAACGTGATCCCGAAGCCCGGGATCACGCTGCGTTGGCGGAAATGCCGCCGGGGTTTGACGGGCTCGACCACGCGGTCAGCGCCCGGCGCGGCTCAGTTGGTCGAACAGGCCGCCATTGTCGAAGTTCGCCTTCTGGATGGTGTCCCAGGAGCCCTGGAGATCCTCGATCTTGAACAGCTTTATCTCGGGCAGTTGCGCGAGATCCTCGGGCTTGGCCGCCTCGCGCTTGATCGGGCGGTAATGGTGCTTGGCGAAGATCGCCTGCGCCTTGTCGCTGTAGAGAAACTGGAGATAGGCCTCGGCCTGCTTGCGGGTGCCTCGTCTCTCGACGTTGGCATCGACGAGCGCGACCGGCGGTTCGGCGTAGATCGAGGTCGGCGGCACGACGATGTCGAACTTGTCCTTGCCGAACTCCTCCAGCACGAGGAAGGCCTCGTTCTCCCAAGTCGGCAGCACGTCGCCGAGGCCGCGCTGGGCGAAGGTGACGGTCGAGCCGCGGGCGCCGGTGTCGAGCACGGGCACGTTCTTGTAGAGCTGGCCGACGAAGGCGTTGGCCTTCTCCTTGTTCTTGCCGTCCCGCTCGTAGGCGTAGCCCCAGGCGGCGAGGAAGTTCCAGCGCCCGCCGGCCGACGTCTTCGGGTTCGGGGTGATGACCTTCACGTTGGGCTTCGCCAGATCGTCCCAATCCTTCACCCCCTTGGGGTTGCCCTTGCGGACGAGGAAGACGACGGTCGAGGTGTAGGGCAGACCCTCGTTCGGGAGCTTGGTGCGCCAGTCCGCCGGAATCTTCTTCGAGAGATTGGCGATGGCGTCGATGTCGGAGGGAATGCCGAGGGTCACGACATCGGCGGGGATGCCGTCGATGACCGTGCGGGCCTGCGCGCCCGAGCCGCCATGGGCGGCGCGCACGGTGACCGTCTCGCCGGTCTTGGCCTTCCACTCCTCGGTGAAGGCCGCGTTGATCTCGCGGTAGAGTTCGCGCGTTGGGTCATAGGAGACGTTGAGGATTTCGGTCTGCGCCCTGGCGCCGCCGAGGGACGCGACGCATGCGGCCATGGCGAGCCCGAGGAGGGCCGCCCGCCGCTGCGGCGTTGCACCGAGCCTGATCGGATATCCGTCGAACACGTCGTCTCGCCTCCGCGATGCGGGGTTTCGCCCGCCCGTGACGAGGAAGTGTTCGTTTTAAAGAACGATGTCAAGCTGCGTCACAGCATTGATCCGCCGATCAACGCTCCTGAACGATCCATTTCGATAGCGGCTGCACAACAATATTCTACGGCCTGAAGAAAGGTGGAGAAGGATCATCCAATTTTGTTCTGTTCTATCGAAAGAACGTTTTTCGGTGATTGCATCCTGCTGCGTCAAGCCGAAACCCATTCGACCGCCAGCCAGACGCCGCGGGCGACGATGAACCACCAGGTCACGGTGACGACCAGGGCGGCGAGCAGGCCGAGGGTGGCGAAGTGGCCCTGGAGCGGGCGCAAGAGCGTTTCGAACGTTCGCTTCATCGAAGGACTTCTCTTCGTCTCGAGGCCGGTTCGACCCCCAGGGGGCGCTCGACTTGCCGTTCCGGTGATGATGCGTGCCATCGCGGAACATCGGGCGCCTCATCGGGCCGTCTCGGCCCGACCGTGGCAAAGGACGAGCCAGGGTTGCAGCCGTTCCCACCCGCGCGGGCGGAGGTCCCGAGGGTTCCGCGGCGAGACGCGGGCTCGAGGCGCCGGATTTGCAAGGATGCGGGCGACCGTCCCGTTTTCGGACGATCCGATCTTCCCTCGCGAAAGCCTTTTTCAATGTCGCCGACCCACCGCGCCGAGACCGCTTCGAACCGCGACCCGCAGCCGATCCTGTTCGGCCTGCTCGCCGACGGCTCCGACGAGGCGCGCTTCGCCTGCCTCCGCGCGGCGGCTTTCGGAGGTGGCGCGGTCTCACCGGAATCGTCCCGCTTCTCGCCGTCCGACGATTGGTACGGCCGCTGGGCGGTACGGCCCCTGCACGGGACCCTGACGCCGCGCGCGAAACGCGTGGAAAGCGGCGTCTGCCCGGAGGACATCGTGGTTCTCGGGCCGCGTCACCAGGCCAGGCGCTCCTGAGACAGTCGCGCGGCGGCGTATCCAGGAGCCGATCGGTCGCGCTATGCCTGGTGGGCGGCCTCGCTTAAGCTCCGTCCATGGACAACCGAGAGCTTCGTGAATCGCGCGCCGCCCTCATCCTGATGGCCGTTGCGGTGCTCGCCGTGCTGCTGTTCGGCGCCGTGACGCTGATCGTGCAGGCGGCGGGATGATCCGGCTCTACTCAGCAAGCGATCGGAGCTGCCGGTCGAGCGCTTCCAGGGCCCGGGCCTGATCCGGCTCGGGCTCGGGGCCGCTGACATAGGCGAGCGTCACCCGCGCGATGCGCAGGGCCGTCGCGAGATCGCGACCCTCGCGCTGCGCCTGCTCGATCACCGCGGCGACATCCGCCATGACCTGGGCGTTTCCCTCGTATCCCCGCATCATCGCTGTCCGGGCCGCGATCCGTGCGGCACCGCTTTTTCTAACATTTCCGGTCCGTTGATGAAACGCGTGGGTTGCCGGCCCCTGTGCACCGGTCGTCCGCGGAGGCATAGTTCCGGCTTCACAAACTGGAGTGCCGGAGCATGGGCAAGGAGCGAGCGGCCGGCCACGCGGTGTTCGACGTGGCCGAGAGCGTGCGCCGTCTGCCCGAGACGGCGGCGACCATGGTGGCCGATCACCGCTTCACCGACGACGAGACGGCCAGCGCCCGCGTCTTCCGGGTCTACCGGCCGACGCCGCCGCACTACCACACGACCTGCGACGAGTATCTCTACGCCCTCTCCGGTCGCTGCCGGATGCAGTTCGGCGACGACCCGCCGGTCGAGGTCGGACCGGGCATGCTGGTGTTCTTCAAGCGCGGCGTGGTGCATTCGGTGCCGGAGATCCTGGAGGAGCCGGTGGTGTTCCTGTCGGTCGATACGCCCCGGCGCGGGCCGCGGGACATCCAGTTCGTGGAAGCCGGAACGGGCACGCCGGACAGCTTCATGCGGCAGTCCGATTGAGGCTCAGAGCACGTCGCTGCCGGCCGAAGCCGTGGGGCGTGCCGTGCCCGCCGCTTCGGCGGCGCTCTGGAACAGGCGCTCGCTCGTCAGCTTCAGGAAGTAGAAGCCGAATTCCGGGTTCTGGTAGTAGAGCTGCTTGACCTCGGAATAGGACAGGCAGCGAGCGGTGCCGGCTTCCACGCAGGCGAGCGATCCGGTCCGGCGGTTGCCGGGCGAGAGCATGCCGAGTTCGCCGACGATCTGGCCCGGCCGCACGTCGAGGCCGTGCTCGGCGATGCGGAAGCGCCCGCTCTCGATCAGGTACATCTCCTTGGCCTCGTCGCCCTTGAGGAACAGCACCTCGCCGGCCCGGAAGCGCCGCAGGGTGCCGAAGGGTTTCAGCCAATCGAGGGAGAGGTCGCCGGAGGCAGCCCGCTCGGTCTCGCGCACGAGGCGGACCATCTCGTAGAGGCGCCACGCGTTGAAGGGGATCTGGATCGCCTCGGTGAGCATCACCGGCACGCTGCCGATCAGGAATCCGTAGGTGATGACGGCGCAGCTCGCGCAGAGGGCGACGATGCGCAGCGGGATCATCGTCCCCATCGCCGAGGAGGCGACGGTGAGCGCCGTCCCGAGATAGCCGATCGCCTCGACCCAGTTCATCGCATGTCCCCCCGCTCGCGGCCGGCCTTCGCTCCGGCGGGCGCTTCTGCGCCTGTCACGTCGGCGGTTCGCCCATCCGGGCGGGGGATGCAAGGGGAGAGCGCTCAGGCGCTCGCGCGCAGTTCCGACGCGGCCAAGGTATCGGCGAGGGTGGCGGCGACGCGGTCGGCCGCGCGCAGCCCTTCCTCGTAGGCGCCGCCCGCGGTGCCCCACTGTGCGCGGGAATTCGCTTCGCCCGCGAACCAGATCCGCTCCCCGACCGGCTCCTGGAGCGTCGTGCGGGACGCGGCGTGGCCGGGGGGAACCACCGCCCAGGAGCCCCGCGACCAGGGATCGTGGCGCCACGCGGTGACGGCCGGAATCGCGAGGTCGGCAAGCGCGTTGCGGCCGAAATGGTCGGCCAGCACCGCGCGGGCGCGGCGCCGCGCCCCGTCGGCCCCGGCCCCGGCAGCATCGAGGGCGCGGGTGAAGGCGGCGTCCAATTCGAAATAGTGGAACGGCGTGCCGTCGATCCGGGTCAGCATCCCCGGCGGCTTGTGGCGCCCGCCGACGACGCTGGCGAGCCGGTCGCGACCCCGGAACGGGGCGGTGGGCCAGTGCAGGACGACGTGCTCGTAGATGCCGGCCAGGAACCCGTCGATGGCCGCGCGGGCGGGCTGGGGCAGGGGCGGATCGAAGCGGAAGGCCGCCTGCAGCACCGGCACCGGCACGGTGACGATACCGGCCCTCGCCGCGATTCGCCCGCCATCGGCGAGCTGCGCCCGCACGCCCGGCCCCGACCAGTCGAGGCCGGTCACGGGGCAGCCGAGCCGGATCGGCAGTCCGAGCGCCAGCCGTGCCAGATAGGCGCCGTAGCCGCCCGCGACGAAGAAGTTGTCGCCGTATTCCATGCTCGGCCAGTCGTGCAGCGACACCTCGTCGAGCGGCCGCCCCGAGACCAGGGCGTGGACGCGGGCGATGCGCTCGCCCCAGGGGCCGAGATGGCGCGGCAGCGCCTTCGAGGCCGGCCCGTCCTGGGAGCGGGTCGCGGCGTGCGTGATGGCCCGGTCGGCGACGTCGAAGGCGCGGGAGAAGGCGGCCTCCTCGGCGGCCCGCCCCGGCCGGCGCCCGATCCAGAGATGCTGCTCCTGCGCCGCGCGGCGCAGCGGCTCGCCGCGGGCCTGGCCCAGGGCGACAAGGGGGTTGATCGGCCCCGCATGCAGCCAGTGCGCGCCGAGATCGATGGCGTGGCCGCGCAGCCGCGTCGTCACCGCCCGACCGCCGACCCGGTCGCGCGCTTCGAGCACCGCGACCGAGAGGCCGCGCTCGATCAGCCGACGGGCCGCGGCGATGCCGGCGGCGCCCGCGCCGATCACGATCACGTCGGGGGAGGCGGGAAGCGGCGCGAGGCGCGGCGCGACGGTCGGGCGGAAGCGTGCGTGCTCGGGGGAGGAGAGCATGGTGTCGATGCGGATCCGGAAGGCGGCGGCCCTCATGTCGTCCGCTAACCCGGCCGCGGCAAGCGCCGCGGCCTGCGCCCGGCTGCTCACCGGGCCGGAGCGGCCCCCTTCGGATCGAGCACCTCGACCGTCCCGGACCGGTCGCCGCCCGGCCGCGGGCTGCCGGTCAGGGTGTAGATGCGGCCCTTGTAGGTGACCGCGCCGAAACCGTGGCGGGCGGTGGGAAGCCGCGCCAGGGCGCGCCAGAGATTGGCCGGCAGGTCGAAGGCCTCGACCTCGTCGTAGGTCCTGCGGTTCGATTCGCCGCCGATGACGAGGACCTCGCGCCCGAGCACGGCGGAGGCGACGCCGCTGCGCGCGGTCGGCAACGGCGCCGCCTCGCTCCAGGCGTCGGTCGCCGGGTCGTAGACTTGGTTGGCCGCGAGGTTCTTGCCCGAATCGCCGTCGATCCGGCCGCCGCTGGCGACGATCCGCCCCTCCACCGTCTGCACCGCGAGGTGGTCGCGGGGCGTCGGCAGGTCGGCCGCCTTGCTCCAGGCATTGCCGGCGGGATCGTAGACCTCGTGCGAGCGGACGTTGCCGCGCCCCGACCCGCTGCCGCCGACCACGTGGATCTTCTCGCCGACGAGCGTCGCCCCGCCCGCCGCGCGCGGGGTCGGCATCGGCGCGCGCGCCTCCCACGCATTCGTCTTCGGATCGTAGGCCCAGACCCGGTCGCTCGCCTCCCAGCCGTTGACGTAACCGCCGAACACGTAGATCCGCCCGCCCTTCTCCGCCGCCATGGTGTGATGGACGGGGTAGGGGAAGGGGGCGCCCTTGCTCCACGAATCGGCGGCGAGATCGTAGATCAGCAGGTCGGTCGCGCCGTTGTAGTCGCCGATGACGTAGGCCTTGCCGTCGAGCGCGGCGACCGCGACCTCGGACCGCTCCGCCGGTGCGGAACTGGCGCCCGCCCAGGCCCCGACCTCGTGGGCGCCGGCGGGTGCGGCGGCGAGGAGGATGGCAAAGGAGAGGGCGGGGGAGAGAAACGGGCGTGCCATGCGCGGGGCTCCGGCGGTTCGTCGTCCCAGAGCAACGCGTCAATCGCTCTCAAGAGCCCGCCTTCGTCAGGGGTTTCCCGGAAGCGACACTTGCGCAGGCCGGGCGGAGCGGCGAGAACCCGGCCCGGGCGGGTGCAGATCATCGGAAGGATCGAAGGGCACGATGCTCATCAAGGCCGCCGCCGCAGCCCTGCGGCAGGTATTCTCGCCCGCGCTGCGCGGCATCCTGTTCAAGTCGCTGGCGCTCACGGTCGGGCTGCTGGTGGTGCTGTGGTTCGGGCTGACGCGCCTGATCCAGGCGTTCCAGACGAGCCACCACATCTCCGCCGACTACCCGTTCTTCGACACGCTCGCCTTCTTCCTGGCGGGCGCCGGGCTGTTCGTGGCGCTGGCCTACATCATGCCCGCGGTGTCCATCCTCGTGGCGGGCTTCTTCCTCGACGACGTCGCCGAGGTGGTCGAGCGCAGCGACTTCCCAACCGACGCGCCGGGTCGCGCCTTGCCCTGGGGGCAGGCGCTCGGCTCGGCGATCCGCTTCGCCGGCCTCGCCCTGCTCGTGAACCTCGTCGCGCTGATCCTCGTCTTCGTGCCGGGGGTGAACCTCTTCGCCTTCTTCGGTGCCAACGCCTACCTGCTCGGGCGCGAGTATTTCGAACTCGCCGCCGGCCGGTTCCGGCCTCTGCCGGAGGCACGGGCGATGCGCGAGCATTACGGGTTCACGGTGATCGCCGCCGGCTGCCTGCTCGCCGGGCTGATGATCGTGCCGATCGTCAACCTCGTGACGCCGCTGTTCGGCGTCGCGCTGATGGTCCACCTGCACAAGGGTCTCGAACGCCGGGCGCTGCCCGGTCCGACGGGGACGGACGCGCGCCTGCCGCACCGGCGCTAATCTGCGCTCACCGCCGGAGCGATCGCGACGGCGGAGGGCAGGCTCGAGCGGGTTCCCATTGATCACTTCGGTTTCTCCCTCCGTCATTGCGAGGCGAAGCCGTGGCAATCCAGGGCGCGCCTTTTCCGGAGGGGTCGCACCCTGGATCGCTTCGGCTCCGCCTCGCGATGACGGGATTGAGCGATGCCCGAGGTGATCACCTGGAAGCCGTATGACACTCCGTCGCGTTGCGTCCGTCCCACGCCGCCGACTGCTTCGCGCGGCGCTGAAGAAGCGTGGCAGGTGGCGAGAGGAAGGCGCAAGTCGAGCGTCGAATTTAATCCCTGTCTGCGAGTGCGGCTCTGCACGTCCTGCCCGAGTTTCATCGCCTATATCAGTATAACCAGAGGAGAAAATGCTTTCCCAATGGGATAAGCACCAAGAAAGGAATCGTAGATCCTATGAAGAACCGGATTTGCGCCGTCGTTGCCGCCGTCATGATCGGCGTCGCCGCTCCCGTTTCATCCGCGATGGCCTTCGATGACGGGGACGGACGGCCCGTGCCGTTCGGCATGCCGTTCGATGTGCCGGTTACGGGATCTCTCGGCGTCCACGACGGTCCCCGGCATACCCGCTGCCCGATGAGCTCGGCGTCCGAGGGCAACGCGAACCAGCAGAACTTCCCCGTCAAGCAGTATGGCCAGACGTCCGGCGGCACGCGCTGCTAAGGCATGAACCGGTCAAGCGGAGTGAAAGAGCGTCGTGATATTGTGCAAATTCCGATATTTGCCGGAATTTTTTCGCCCTTAACGTCCGCTTGAGCCTCACATCTTCGCGAGTCTAGGCGATCTTCTTCGTCTCGACGCACTTTTCCCGTCCTATCGATGGAATGGCCGGCCGCCTTCGTCGTTGACGGGAGAGCCGGACCAATCCGGCCTCGTTCCTGGCCCCTCGGCATCCCGGCCATCGCGCCGGGCGCGGCAGGTCGGACCGGGGCGGAATCACAGATCGCAAGGAGTTGACCACGCATGCAGCTGAAGCCCGTGTCCTACGCCATGATCGCCGTGTTCGCCTGCGGCCTCGTGATGACCGTCGTGGGATCGATGAACGTCCTGCTCGGCGGCATGTAGCGACCCGGTCACGCCTCCGGTCGGCGCTGCCGCGGCGCGGCGCCTCGGTCGAGGCGCAGCAGCAGGGCGACGGGGATCAGTCCCGTCATCACGATCAGCAGCGCGCTCGCGGCACCGTCCTCATAGGTGCCGCGGGCGGCCTCGCCGTAGAGATGCGTGCTGAGGGTCTCGACGTTGAGCGGGCGTAGAAGCAGCGTCACCGGCAGTTCCTTCGCCATGTCCACGAAGGCGAGCAGCGCCCCGCTCAGGACGGCCGGCCAAGCCAGCGGCAATTGCACCGCCAGCAAAGTCCCGAAGCGCCCGCGCCCCAGCATCCGCGCCGCGTCGGGAAGGGTCGAGGGGATGCGAGCGAACCCTGCCTCCGCCGCGCCGACCGAGATGGTCAGGAAGCGCAGCGTGTAGGCGATCACCAGCGCCGCGCCCGTGCCGAGGCCGACCGCCGGGGCCCAGCCGAGCCCGGCACGGGCCAGGGTGGTGAGCCCGGTATCGAGCAGGGCAAGCGGGGCGAGGAGCCCGACGGCCAGCACCGTGCCGGGCATCGCGTAGCCGAGGCCGGCGGCCCGGATCAGGGATTGCCCGCTCCGGCGATCGAGAAGGTGCGGAGAGGCGGCCACCAGCACCCCCACCGCGACCGTGACGGCGGTGGCGGCGCAGGCATAGAGGACGGTGTTGAGGGTCTGCGCGACCAGCGTCTCCGGCAGCCCCATCGCCCGCAGGCGCTGCCAGGCGGCCCAGGCGAGATAGCCCGCGGGCAAACCGAAGCCGAGAAGCACGGGGATGCCGCCGAGGGCGAGCGCGAGCCCAGCCCGCCAGCCGGTCAGAGGCCGGCGCGCCGTCGGCCGGTCGCGATGGCCGGAGCCGGCATAGCCCCTGCCGCCGCGGGCGAGCCGTTCGAGCGCGACGAGGCCGACGACGCCCGCCAGCATCACCAGCGCGATCTGCGCGGCGCCGGGCAGGTCCGAGCGGTTCACCCAGGTCGCGTAGACCTGCACCGTCAGCGTGCGCACGCCCAGAAACTCGGCTGCGCCGACATCGTTGAGCGCCTCCATCAGCGCGAGGCCGGTGCCGAGGGCGATGGCCGGGCGAGCGAGCGGCAGCGCCACCCGGAAGAAGGTCCGGGCCGGCCCGGCGCCGAGCATCCGCGCGGCCTCCAGCAGCGTCCCCGCCCGCATCAGGAACAGCGCCCGCGTCGGCAGGTAGACGTAGGGGTAGAGGACGAAGCCGAGGAGCAGGATGCAGCCGGGCAGCGAGCGCAGATCGGGAAGCGACAGGTCGCGCGGGCTCGACAGGCCGAGCAGCGCCCGCAGGCCGCTCTGGATCGGCCCGAGCGGGTGCATCAGGTCGAGATAGGCGTAGGCCACCACGTAGGTCGGCACCGCGAGCGGCAGCAGCAGGGCCGCATCGAGGAGACGGCGGCCGGGAAAGGCGAAGGCGGAGACGAGCCACGCCGTCCCGGTGCCGAGTCCGATCACGAGAAAACCGACGCCGGCGAGCAGCAGGCCGGTATCGCGGATCGCCTGCGGCAGGACGTAGGCCGCCAGGTGCGGCCACAGCTCGCCGGCCCCGTCGCCCGCCACGACGGCGAGCGAGGCGACCGGCGCCAGCAGGACGGCGGCCAGCATCGCCGCCGCCGCGTAGAGGAGGCCACGGACGGGCGTCATCGATGATCCTGCGTCCGTTCCCTCGATGTCCTGTCGGCCGGCCGCGACGGGAACGGACCGGTGATGCTTGAGGACGGATCAGTTGTCGAAGCCGACCTTGTCCGCGAGCAGGCTCGCCGCCTTGCGGTTGCGGGCGATCTCGAGCAGCGGCGTCGTGTCGATGGTGAGCGGCCCGAGCGCCTGCAGCAGCGGATCGACCGCGACGCCCGACTTGACCGGATATTCGAAGTTGGCCTTGGCGTAGAGCGCCTGCGCCTCGTCGGAGACGAGATAGTCGAGGAGCTTCACCGCCTCGTCGCGGTTCGGCGCGTGCTTGGCGACGACGGCGCCCGACACGTTCACGTGGGTGCCGCCGCCGTCGAAGGTCGGCAGCACGACCTTGATCGCCGCGCCCCATTTCTCCTGATCCGGCCCGCCGCGGCCCGAGCGCATCAGCCCGACATAGTAGGAATTGGCGAGCCCGATCTCGCAGAGGTCGGCGGCGATGTCGCGCGCCACATCCCGGTCCCCGCCGGCCGCCTTGCGGGCGAGGTTGGCCTTCAGGTCGCGAAGCCAGCCCTCCGTCTTCTCGGCACCGTGACGCACGAGGAAGGCCGCGATCAGTGCCGTGTTGTAGGGGTGCTGGCCGGACCGGATGCAGACCTTGCCCCGCCATTTCGGGTCGGCGAGCGATTCGTAGGTCGCGGCGTTCAGCTCGCCGAGCGCCTTGTCGGCGTAGAGCACGCGGGCGCGCATGGAGAGCGCGAACCAGCGCCCGTCCGGATCGCGCAGGGCTGCCGGTACGGCCGATTCCAGGGCGGCGGAGCGGACCGGCTGGGCGAGGTCGCGGTCGACCAACTCGATCAGGTTGCCGATATCGACCGTCATGAGGACGTCGGCGCTGCTGCGGGCTCCCTCGGCCGCGACGCGCTCGGCCAAGCCCTTCTCGACGAACACGGTGTTCACCGTCACGCCGCTCTTGGCGCTATAGGCGTCGAGGAGCGGCCGGATCAGGCCCGGTTCGCGTGTCGTGTAGAGGTTCACCTCGGCGCTCTTCGCTTGGCCGGTCAGAGCCAAGGCGAGGCCGAATCCCACGAGATAACCGAAGCGCCGCAGCCGCAACATTCTCTTCCCCCCGAGCATTGTCGATGCTCGTCGGGTGTTAAAGAGCGTCGGTTAAACCGACAAGGCTGATGATTTATACTTATTCCAGATAAAAATAGGCTGCCGGGCCGGTCAAGGACTGGGAAAGACGAAGACCCTGCCCTCGACGAGACCCAGTTCGACCCTGTCCTCGACGACATCGTCCGACGCCGCGGTGAGACGCAAAGGGGCGTCGAGCCCCGCGACGTCGACGTCGATGCGGGTGATCGCGCCGGCGAAGCTGCGGCGCAGGACCCGGCCCGGAACGCCTTCGCCGGGCGGCACGATGCGGATCGCTTCCGGTCGCAGGCAGACCTGCACGGCCCCCTCGGGCGCGGGAGCGGGCAGGCGAACCGTTCCCAGCGGCGTCGTCAGCCGGCCGCCGGAGGCGAGGCCCGCCACGGTCACGATCTCGCCGAGTGCCTTCGCGGCGAAGGGATCGACGGGCGCGCGATACAGGGTCTCGGCGGTGTCGCACTGGATCAGTCGGCCCCCCCGCATCAGGGCGATGCGGTCGGCGAACTCGACGGCCTCGGCGGCGTCGTGGGTCACGAGGATGGCGCTGATGCCGTCCTGGCGCAGCACGGCCAGCGTGTCGGCCCGTACCCGCTCGCGGGTGCCGGCGTCGAGATTCGAGAACGGCTCGTCGAGGAGCAGCACCCGCGGGCGCGGCGCGAGCGCCCGCGCCAGCGCGACCCGCTGCGCCTCGCCGCCGGACAGCGTCGCCGGATAGCTCTCCTCACGACCGGCCAGCCCGACCTCGGCGAGGCGCTCCCGCGCCACGGCCCGCGCCTGCGCACCCGACAGGTGGCTCAGGCCGAACCGGATATTGGCCAGCACGGTGAGATGGGGAAACAGGGCGTAGTCCTGGAACATCAGGCCGACGCCGCGGGTCTCCGGCGGCTCGTCGCCCCCGCGCCCCGCGACGCGCCGGCCATCGATGCGGATCTCGCCGGCATCGGGCGCATCGAGCCCGGCGACGAGCCGCAGCAGCGTGCTCTTCCCGCACCCGGAATCGCCGAGGACGGCCAGGATCTCGCCCGGCGACAGGGACAGCGACACGTCGTCGAGCGCCAGCGTCCGGCCGTAGCGCCGGCTCACGCCGCGGATGTCGAGGCGCGCCGACGATGAGGAGGCGACCTGCGCGTCGGCGTGTCGGGAGGGCGGGGGAGGAGCTGTCTTGCGACGAAGGAACAAGAGAGAGGCCTAAAACTGGGCCGCTTGCACGGCAATTCCCTCTCCCTCGCACAGCTTCTGCGTCGGGACGAGATCCCGCTTCGCGCTTCTCAAAGCGACCGAGGCGTGCTATCGCCCCGCTGCATTGCCGCTCGCCACGCCGCCCTGTGCGGAGGGCTTCCGGGAAACCGGTGCCCGGTGTGAGTCGCGGTCGGCGGGTGTAGCTCAATGGTAGAGCAGCAGCCTTCCAAGCTGAATACGAGGGTTCGATTCCCTTCACCCGCTCCATTCCCTCCTACGCTATTTTCATCACATCCTCAGGTCCTTAGGCGCCGCAATTGCCGAGCTAAGGTCCGATCCGCAGAACCTCTGATGTGACATCGACAAAGCGCATGGCCTTGGCCGCTCACTGCTGTCCGGTTCGTGGGATAGCAGCGGGCTGAACTGCACAGGGCATTCCGGTTCCTCGCTACGACGGTACTAGTTGTGCCCTTATTGCGAGGGGAAACCCCGTACCTAACCTCGCGCGGCGCCCGGACGGATGATAGGTGTTCGACATGGCCGATGTGACTGCCATCGAGTGGACCGACGCGACTTGGAACCCGGTGACGGGCTGCACTAAGATCAGTCCCGGCTGCGATAACTGCTATGCCGAACGCTTCTCCGAGCGGTTCCGCGGTGTGCCTGGCCACCCGTTCGAGACGGGCTTCGACCTCACGCTGCGGTCGGCGCGATTGGAGCAGCCGCTGTCGTGGCGCGAGCCCCGCATGATCTTCGTAAATTCCATGTCGGACTTGTTTCACAAAGAGGTTCCCGAGGAGTTCGTCGGTCGGGTGTTCAACACGATGGAGCGGGCCGACTGGCACACTTTCCAGATTCTGACGAAACGCTCATCGCTCATGCGGGACTTCCTTCGCCGACGTTACGGCACCAGCCGAGGACCGGCACACATCTGGTGCGGCGTGTCTGTTGAGGATGGCGTAAGGACCTCGCGCATTCGTCACCTCGGTCAAGCTCCTGCCGGCATCCGGTTTCTGTCCATTGAGCCCCTAATCGGCCCCATCGGTCGACTTGACCTCGACGGCATCGATTGGGTCATCGTGGGCGGTGAGAGCGGTCCCCGAGCCCGGCCGATGGACCCTGCGTGGGTCCGGGAGGTCCGAGATCAATGTGTCGCAGCTGGCGTAGCCTTCTTCTTCAAGCAATGGGGTGGATTCCGCCCGAAAGCCGGTGGACGCAGTCTAGACGGGCGAGAGTGGAGCGAGTTTCCTATATTCCAACGTCCGTCTGAGGTTGCCGCTGGATGACGAAAAAGCCCAAGGATGGTGTTGGCCCTTGGGCTAAGGAGAAGTTGGACGCCTTGAGCGAGTATCTCGGATTTTACACGAAGGTACTCAAGAATCAGGGCTGGTGGTGCAAAGGCACTATTTACGTCGATGCATTTGCCGGTCCCGGCCGGTCCAAGGTCAGGACCAAGCCGAAGGCGGCTCCGGAGGTTGGGCTGTTTGATACCGAACCTGCTCCAGATGCCGAGGCGGTCGAGTACCTAAAGGGCTCTCCCCGCGTCGCGCTCGACATCGACAACCCGTTTACGCGCTACGTTTTTATCGAACGCAATCCCGAGCGGGTTGCTGAGTTGAACGCGTTGGCGGAGGAGTACGGTGATACACGACGCATTGTCGTCCGGGAGGGGGACGCTGCCACCGAACTGCAGGCCATCCTCAACAGTGGCATCAACTGGAAGCACTATCGCGCGGTTGTCTTCGTCGACCCGTTCGGGATGCACATACCATGGTCGACGTTGGAGGCCCTGGCGAAGACGCGTGCCATCGAGGTATTCGTGAATTTCCCGTTAGGTATGGCCATCCAGAGATTTCTAGTGCGCAGCGGTGACATACGCGAGAACTGGCGCGAGTCACTTGATGCGTTTTTCGGGGCTCCGGATTGGTGGGACTACGCTTATGAGGAGCGAGACGGGCTGTTTGGAGCGGAAACCCAGAAGCTGGCCGATTCCGGCATCCGGCTGCTGGAATGGTACCGTGGCCGGCTCAAGGACGCCTTCGGACATGTTTCGGATGGACGCCTCATCCGCAACACTCAAGGTGGGCACCTTTACTACCTTGTCTGGGCTGGGCCAAATAAGAAGGGGCTCGACGGTGCGCAGCATATTTTGAGAAAGGGTGACCGTATCACTCCGAAACGAGGGCGCAGTCGAAAGATTGAATAATGAATTTCGACATTATTAATCAGATATAGTTTTGGCCGAAATAATCGAGACGATGGCTTCGTTGAACATATTGGTTTCATTTTAGACACTGGCTGCGTCGTAGATCGAAATATAGCTTTCTGTTGGCATCAGACCACCGGCATGCGAAGCGGATCGTAGGTGGCGCGGTAGCTGCGCGGGCCGACGAGCGGCAGCAGAAGGTTCCTCGCCCAGTCCGGCCACCGCGCCGTGCGCGACAGGCGATCCGTCATCCGCTGGACATGATCGACACGGGGACGGCGCAGGCGCTCGTATTCCGCTCCGACCCCGCTCCAATCCGTCCGCTCGGCCAGAAGGCGGGCCAGCACCAGCGCGTCTTCCAGCGCGAGCGCCGCGCCCTGCGCCCAGACCGGCGCCGTCGCGTGGGCCGCGTCGCCCAGCAGGACGGCGCGATCGCGCGTCCAGACCGGGATCCGGACCTCCTCCAGCGGCGAGTGATGGATCGCGTCCGGTCGTGAGAGAACCGCGTCGAGCGTATCGCAAACCAGCCGGGGAAAGGCGGCGAAGGCGCCGCGGATCGCTTCGGGATCGGCGTTGCCGCCTCGGCTGACCGAGACCCAGCCATAGGCTTCGCCGCGATCGACCGGGATGAGCAGGAACAGGGCGCCGGCCCCCGCCCACAGGGTCCAGGCCTCGATGCCGGGATTGGGTGTCATGAAGCGCCAGCTCTGGCGCGCCAGCATCGCCGTGCCGAGGGCCTGATCGCCGAACAGGCCGCGCCGAATGGTCGAGTGGACGCCGTCCGCCCCCACGAGCAGGCCGCCCGACTCCGTCGTACCATCCTCCAGCAGCACTTCGGCCCCTCGCGGCTCCTGCCGGATGGCAGCGATCCCGGAACCCGGCCGGATGCCGCCGGGGGACAGGTCCTGCTGCAGCAGCCGCATCAGGTCGGCACGGCGCAGGCAGTGCGGTCCGGTCTCGCTGCCCCAGAACGCGGTCTCGTCCACGGAAAAGAGCAGGCGCCCGCGCTCGGTGCGGTACTCGCGACGCCGCACCGGCGAGCCGGCCGCGCGCAGCCCGTCGAGCAGACCGAGCTGGCTCAGGGCGCGCACCGCGTTGCCGGGGAGATTGATCGCCAGGCCCGCATCCGCCTGCACGCCGCGCCGCTCCAGCGTGAGCGACGGGATGCCCCGCCGGTGCAGCGCCCGCCTGACGGCGAGCCCGGCGATGCCGCCTCCGGCGATGAGCACCCGGCCGGCTTGTTGCGTGTCCATGAGGCTGCGGCCCTTCCCGCCCATGCGCCGGCGCGCGACTCGGCGACGCTCCGCTTCGGATGCCGGATTGACGCTGTCTCGCGCCCGGCCGCAAGCCTGCTTGGGGCTCGGAGGGCGGGCGGACGGCCCGGACGATCCCGCTCAGTGCGGTGCGTCACCCTTCCGGCGGGTCTCGTAGGGCCATTTCCAGCCCTGGATCTCGGGCATGTCCTCGCCGTGCTCGCGGATGTGGAGCTTGTGCGCGGTCAGGCGATCCCGGAAATCCTGCTTGGCCCCCGCCGCCCGCGTGACCAGTCCCGGCACCCGGTCGATCGCCTCGATGGCGAGGTGGAATCGGTCGAGCTCGTTCAGCACCACCATGTCGAAGGGCGTGGTCGTCGTGCCCTCCTCGATGAAACCGCGCACGTGCATGTTGGCGTGGTTGGCCCGCGAATAGGTCAGCCGGTGAATCAGATAGGGATAGCCGTGATAGGCGAAGATCACCGGCTTATCCCGCGTGAAGAGACTGTCGAACTCCGCGTCCGACAGCCCGTGCGGATGGTCCCTGTCCGACTGGAGCGTCATCAGGTCGACCACGTTGACGACGCGGATCCTCAGGCCCGGCACGGCGCGCTTCAGCAGATCGACGGCGGCCAGGGTTTCGAGCGTCGGCACGTCCCCGGCGCAGGCCATCACCACGTCCGGCTCGAGCCCGCTCTCGTCGGTGCCGGCCCAGGGCCAGATGCCGATGCCGGCCTCGCAGTGGAGCCCGGCCTCGTGGGCGGTCAGCCATTGCGGCTGCGGCTGCTTGCCGGCCACGATCACGTTGATGCGGTCGTAGGTCTGCAGGCAGTGGTCGGCGACCCAGAGCAGGGTGTTGGCGTCCGGCGGCAGGTAGACCCGGACGATGTCCGACTTCTTGTTGGCGACGAGGTCGATGAAGCCGGGGTCCTGGTGGCTGAAGCCGTTATGGTCCTGGCGCCAGACATGGGAGGTCAGGAGGTAGTTGAGCGACGCGATCGGCCGCCGCCAGCCGAGTTCGCGCGAGACCTTCAGCCACTTGGCGTGCTGGTTGAACATCGAATCGACGATGTGGATGAACGCCTCGTAGCAGGAGAACAGGCCGTGGCGGCCGGTGAGCAGGTAGCCTTCGAGCCAGCCCTGGCAGAGATGCTCGCTCAGCACCTCCATCACCCGGCCCTCGTGGGCGAGGCTCACGTCGTAGGGCTCGATATTCTCGATCCAGACGCGGTCGGCCGCCTCGAACACCGCGTCGAGCCGGTTCGAGGCGGTCTCGTCCGGCCCCATGATGCGGAAGTTGCGCGCCTCGGCGTTGAGCCGGACCACGTCGCGGAGATAGTGCCCGAGCGTGCGCGTCGCCTCGCCGAATGCCGCGCCCGGCCGAGGAACCTCGAGGGCGAAATCCTGCCAGCGGGGAAGCCGCAACTCGCGTCGGAGCAGGCCGCCATTGGCGTGCGGGTTGGCGCCCATGCGACGGGGACCCTCGGGCGCGAGCGCGGCGAGTTCGGGGCGCAGGCGCCCGGTCTCGTCGAACAGGGTCTCGGGCGCGTAGCTCCGCATCCAGTCTTCGAGGATCTTGCGGTGCCCGTCATCGCTGCGGGCGTTGCCGACCGGCACCTGATGCGCGCGCCAGAAGCCCTCGACCCGCTTGCCGTCCACGGTCTTCGGCCCGGTCCAGCCCTTGGGGCTTCGCAGCACGATCATCGGCCAGCGCGGACGCCGGAAGCCCATGCCGCCGCCCCGCGCCTCGGCCTGGATGTCCCGGATGCGGTCCACCGCGCGGTCGAGCGTCTCGGCCATCGCCCGGTGCATCGGTTCTGGCTGATCGCCCTCGACGAAGAACGGCTCGTAGCCGTAGCCGGTGAACAGGGCTTCGAGCTCGTCGTCGCGCAGGCGGGCGAGCACGGTCGGGTTGGCGATCTTGTAGCCGTTGAGATGGAGGATCGGCAGCACCGCGCCGTCGGTCACCGGGCTCAGGAACTTGTTGGAGTGCCAGGAGGCGGCGAGCGGCCCGGTCTCGGCCTCGCCGTCGCCGACCACGCAGGCGGCGATCAGGTCGGGATTGTCGAATACGGCGCCGAAGGCGTGGACGAGGGCGTAGCCGAGTTCGCCGCCCTCGTGGATCGAGCCGGGCGTCTCGGGGGCGACGTGGCTCGGGATGCCGCCGGGAAAGGAGAACTGCCGGAACAGTCTCCGCATGCCCTCCGTATCCTGCGCGATGTCCGGATAGACCTCGCTGTAGCTGCCTTCGAGATAGGTGTTGGCCACGATGCCCGGCCCGCCATGGCCGGGGCCGCAGATGTAGATCGCGTCGAGGTCGCGCGCTTTGATCAGCCGGTTGAGGTGGACGTAGATGAAGTTCAGTCCCGGCGTCGTGCCCCAGTGGCCGAGCAGGCGCGCCTTGATGTGCTCGGGCTTCAACGGCTCGCGCAGCAACGGGTTGTCGAGCAGGTAGATCTGCCCGACCGAGAGGTAGTTCGCCGCCCGCCAGTAGCGGTCGATCAGGGCGAGTTCCTCGCCGTCCGGGGCGGGGGTCGGCCGCTGCGGATTCATCGGCTCGGTCATGGGCGTCTCCTGGCTGACGGGGCCTGAAGGCGCGGCCCGTCGGGTGATGGTCGGAATGCGGCCGGGCGTGTCGTCGGTCAGACGCCGAAGATCACGCGGCGGAAGCGGACGAGGGCGAAGGCGAAGTAGACGGTTCCGAGGGCGATGAGCGCGAGGAGCTGCGGCCAGACCACGGACGGGCCGGCGCCGCGGTAGAGCACGGCCTGGGCGAAGGCGACGAAGTGCGGCGTCGGGCTCACCGTCTGCACCAGGATCTGGAGCCAGAACGGCATGCTCTCCATCGGCGTGCTGCTCCCCGAGAGCAGCTGCATGAGCAATAGGATCGGGATCACGAGCAGCCCGAACTGGCCCATGGAGCTGGCGATGGTGCCGAGCAGGATGCCGAGCGCGGCGACGGCGAGGGCGTAGAGGCACGCCCCGAACAGGAACAGGGGGATGGAGCCGGCGATCGGCACGCCGAGCCACCATTCCACGACGACGACCAGCGAGAAGCCGGCGCCGACGAGGATGACGAGCCCGTTGGCGACCACCTTGGCGAGCATGATCTCGACCGGCACGAGCGGCATCACCAGCAGGTGCTCCACCGTGCCCTGCTCGCGCTCGCGGATCAGCGCGGCGCCGGTGAGGATGACCGTGAGCAGGGTGATGTTGTTGATCACCTGCATCACCGAGGTGAACCAGCTGGTCTGGAGGTTCGGATTGAACTTGGCCCGCGTCACCACCTGCACCGGGGCGACGTCCGTGAGATCGCTGCGCGCGGCGAAGCGGGCGACCTCCTGGGCGATGATAGACTGAATGTAGATCGAGCCGTTGCCGGCCTGGGTCATGGCCGTGGCATCGACGCCGAGCTGCACTTCGGCCGGGCGGCCGGAGAGCACGTCCTTCTGCAGCCGTGGCGGCAATTCGACCACGAAGACGAGCCGGCCGGTATCCATGGCGGGATCGATCTCGGCGGGCGTGAGCGGCACGACGCTCTTCACCAGCGGCGGGTTGAAGGCGCTCACGATCTGCCGCGAGAGGTCCGACCGATCCTCATCGACCACGCCGAGGGTCAGGTTGCGCACCTCCGTCGAGGCGCCGGAGGCGACCGATTGGACCGCGAAGGTGAAGGCGTAGACGACGAGGCAGAGCATGACCGGGTCCGCCCGGATGCTGCGCAGCTCCTTGACGATGAGCCGGGCGACGTTCGTTGCATGCGTTCCGATGCCCATGGGGGCAGGGGCGGGGGCGGTCGTGCTG
>NZ_JBELQE010000045.1:0-7191 GCF_040270385.1 Methylorubrum podarium
GGCGACCTCGCGGTGACCGCCTCCGGCACCCTGCGTCCGATCACCTGGATCGGCCACCGGGCGATGACGGCCGCGGGGGCCGCCCTCCCCTTCCATCAGCAGCCGGTGCGCGTCCGCGCGGGCGCCTTCGGCCAGGGCCTGCCGGCCCGCGACCTCAGCCTCTCGCCCGGCCACCCGGTGCTGGTCGGCGCCGATGCCGGCAACGAGGGCGGCGTGCTCGTGCCCGTGATGTGCCTGATCAACGGTACGACGATCACCCGCGAGCCGCGCGCCGGAGTGACCTACTGGCACGTCGAACTCGACGCCCACGACATCCTGCTGGCCGAGGGCCTGCCGGTGGAGAGCTACATCGACGGCGGCGACCGCGCCTTCTTCGTCGAAGGCTCCGACCATGCCCTGCACAACCCGGACTTCGTGCCGGCGGGCTGGGATGCCCGCTGCCGCCCGGTCGCGGTCGACGGCCCGCTCGTCGAGGCGGAGCGGCTGCGGCTCGACGCCGTGTTCGCCGGCTCCCTGAGCGAGCACTGCGCGTGGGACGCCGCGAGCGCCTGGGCCGCCTGACGTTCGACAGGGCGCCGAGACAGGAAAAAGGGGCGGCAGGGATCCTGCCGCCCCCTTTCTCATTTCAAGTCGTCTCCGACGGCCTCTGGCCGCGAAGCATTCAGTCCTTGAGGTCGGCCGGAACCTTGCCGCCGTTCTCCTCGAGCTTCTTGATGACCTGCTTGTGCAGCCAGATGTTCATCGAGGCCGAGTCGTTCTTGTCGCCGGTGTAGTGCAGCTCGTCGGCGAGCTGCTGGCGGGCGTGCAGGCTCGAATCCAGGTCGAGCAGCTTCATCAGATCGACGATCGAGGTGCGCCAGTTCAGCTTCTGCGGGTTCTTGGCGGCGAGGTCGTTGAGCACGGCCTCGACATCGACCGATCCGCCCGAGGCGGCCGCGCCGCCGGACGCGGTGCCGCCGCTGGTGGGCGTGGAGGCCGGGGCGCTGCCGCCGCCGGACGACGGCTGGGCCTGGGTCTCGGAGGGCTTGGAGGACGACGTGCTGGACTCGGCGGCCTGCGCCTCCGACGAGCCGAACGGGTGGAGGATCTTGCTGACGATGCTGCCGATGAGGCTCATGGCGTAAGTATCCTGTCGTCTGTCCCGCGGCGTGGATGCCGCTGTCGGCTGGGTAAACGGCAGGAAGAACGAGGCCGTTCCGTTGCGGGCCGGCAAAGCGTCGCCGCCCGGCCCCGCCGCGTCGGATCTCGGAGTCGGGCCCCGGAGTCGGGGCAGCCGATGCGGAAGCGCGATTGGAAGATCGCGCCCACTGTGCCATGGGGGACGCCAACCGGCTCCCCTGGAATCCATCGATGCGCAATCTGTTCAAGGCCTTCGCCCTGATCGCGGGGCTTCTCGCCCTTCCCGTGCCCTTCGCTGCCCCGCTCGCCGCCCAGACCGTGCCCGTGCGCATCGGCGTCATCCCGGTGGTCGGCGCCGCCCCCGTCTTCGTCGCCAACGGCGAGGGCTGGCTCAAGGAGGCCGGGCTGGCGCCGACCTTCACCACCTTCGAGTCGGGCCCCAACATGATCCAGGCGCTGGCGTCGGGCACCATCGACGTCTACGTCGCCGGCATCGCGCCGCTCGCGGTCGCCCGCACCAAGGGCATCGACGTGCGGGTCGTGGCCGCCACCGCCATCGAGGAGATGGTGTTCGTGGCCGCCCCCAAGCTCGCGCCCTACTTCGCCTCCGCCCCGAGCAAGGCCGAGGCCTTCAAGCAGTTCAAGGCCAAGGAGGGCCGCCCCGCCCGGCTCGCCACGCAGCCGCCGGGCTCGGTGCCGAACACCACCCTGCAGCACTGGCTCTGGCAGGTGGCGAAGGCCGACAAGGCCGATGTCGAGATCGTCGCCATGGGCATCGACGCGACCCAGCAGGCCCTGCTCGCCGGCGCCGTCGACGGCGCCTCGATCCGCGAGCCGGCGCTCACCATCGTCCAGGGGCGCAACCCGAAGATCGCGCTGATCGCCACCGGCGGGGAGATGTTCCCCGACCAGCCCGGAACCGTGGTCGCCGTCTACGGCAAGTTCGCCGACGCCAATCCGAAGGCGGTCGAGGGCCTCGTCGCGGCGCTGGTCAAGGCGACCGACCTCCTGAAGACCGATCCGGCCCGCGCCGCCCCGCCGGTCGAGGCGGCGCTCGGCAAGGGCATCACCGATGTCGCCACGATCCAGAAGGCGCTCTCGTCACCGGCCGCGCGGTTCGTCGCCGACCCGCGCACGATCATCGAGGCGACCAAGAAGATGCAGGCTTACCAGGTTTCGATCGGCACCCTCGACAAGGAGGCGCCGACCGACGGCCTGTTCGACACCAAGCCCTTCGACGCGGCCAAAAAGCCCTGATCGAAGCCCTGATGTCCCTCCCGATCCGGACGCCATGATCGCGTGATGACCTCGTTCCGCTCGGCCGCCCTCGCGGCCGCGGGGCTCGCCGCCTTCCTCGCCCTGTGGGAGGCGGCGCCCCGGCTCGACCTCGTCAACCCGGCCTTCCTGCCGCCGCCCTCCTCGCTCCCGACGGCGTTTGCCCGGGAGATCTCGAGCGGTGCGTGGCTGCGCGCGGTCGCCGAGAGCCTGAGCCATTACGTGGTCGGGCTCGGCGCGGGCGCGGGCGCCGGCATCGCGCTGGGGCTCCTCTCCGGCATGTTCCGCTGGTTCGAGAGCCTGACCGCCTGGGTCGTGCGGCTGCTGCGCCCCATTCCCGGCCTCGCCTGGGTTCCCTTCGCCATCATCTGGTTCGGGGTCCAGCCCTCGGCCGCCGTGTTCATCATCGCCATCGGCGTGTTCTGGATCGTGTTCTTCGCCACGCAAGGCGCGGTGCGCGGGGTCGATCGCGACCTGATCGAGGTGGCCCAGGCCTTCGGCTTCCGCGGGCCGTTCGCGCGGCTCACCAAGATCCTCCTGCCCGCCGCCACCCCCGGCATCCTCGTCGGCCTGCGCACGGCGTTGGGCCAAGCCTGGATGGCGGTGGTCGCCGCCGAGATCTTCGGCGTGCCCGGCATCGGCGCGCGGATGATGCAGGCCTCCTCGCTCCTCTCCACCGACATCGTCGTGGTCTACATGCTCACCATGGCCGGGCTCTACGGCCTGTTCGATACCGGCTTCGTCGCCCTGCAGGGCTGGCTTCTGCGGTGGCGCGCATGAACGCGACGCCCTCGCCGATCATCGACATCCGGTCTTTGAGCCTCGCCTACGAGCGCGACGGGCGGCGCACCGAGATCCTCTCCGCCCTCGACCTCGCCGTCCCGCGGGGGCAGTTCCTCGTCATCGTCGGCGAGTCCGGCGTCGGCAAGTCGACGCTCCTGCGCGTGCTGATCGATCTCGCCAAGCCCAGCGGCGGCACGGTCCATCTCGGCACGGATCCCGAAAAAACCCGCACGCCGATGGCACTCGTGTTCCAGGACGCCCGGCTGCTGCCCTGGCGGCGGGTGATCGACAACGTCGCCTTCGGCCTGGAGCGGCACGGCCTCTCCAAGTCCGAGCGCCGCGAACGGGCGGCGGCGATGCTCAAGCTCGTCGGCCTGTCCGACCTCGCCGGCCGCTGGCCGCACCAGCTCTCCGGCGGGCAGCGCCAGCGCGTCGCCATCGCCCGCGCGCTCGCGGTCGAGCCCGAGGTGCTGCTGATGGACGAGCCGTTCTCGGCCCTCGACAGCTTCACCCGCGAGGGGCTTCAGGACGAGATCCAGCGCATCAAGGCGCAGACCGGCAAGACGGTGCTGTTCGTGACTCACGACATCGACGAGGCGGTCTACCTCGCCGACCGGGTCGTGGTGCTGGCCGGAAGCCCCGGCCGGATCGCGGCGGACGTCACCCTCGCCCCGCCCCGCCCCCGCCAGCGCCGGGACGCCGCCCTGGTCGAGGCGGCGCGCCACCTGCGGGCGGAACTGTCGCGGCGCTCGGCGGAACTGTGAGAGATCCGTCAAGCTTGCCATCTTGACGGTTCGCTGCCCGCGTTGGAACCATCGGCGCCGTGCGGAGAGCCGTGCGCCGAGCCGTGCGCCTGGGGGAGTGCAAGATGGGGTTTTTTCAGGACGCCCTGGTCCGTCTCAACCGGGCGGTGATGTCCTACGCGGGCGATGCCGACTTCATGCACGCGGCGGTCTCCGCCGCGGCCAACGTGATCGTCGCCGACGGCGACACCGACGAGGAGGAGATCGAGGCGGCCCTCGTCAGCATGCGGGCCAATCCCATCCTCCAGAAATCCTACGACACGCTGACCCTGGAAAAAGCTCTGTTCGAGGCGCTCGCCCGCGCGGAGCTGCGCGCCGGGCGCCTGGAGAACAGCCAGCACGTCGCGGCCATCGCCGACCGCCCCCTGGAGCAGCGCCAGCACGTCTTCCTGATCGCGGCGGACGTGGCCGACAAGGGCGGCGTCACCGAGAGCGAGCACCGGGTGCTCGACGAGCTGGCCCGGGCGCTCGACGTGGACAAGGCGATGCTGCTCGGCTGAGTCGTCGCGACCGGGCGCCCTGCCCCGCGTCCCCTCTTCTCCCGGACGGCGCCGGGCCTATCTTCGCGGCTCGGACAGGAGGGCGGCCATGTACAAGGTGACGGGAACGGACCCTTCCGGCCGCACCCTGGCCTTCGCCTGCGGCACGGACGAGCAGGCCCTGGAAAAGACCTGGGAACTGGCCGGGCGCGGCTTCCGCGACATCGTCGTCGCCGATCCGAAGGGACGCGAGATGAGCGCCATCGCCTTCGAGCGCTCGCTCGATCTCGATTACGATTGAGAGCTGCCGGAGCCGGGCGGGCGACGAGCTCCGGCCCTTCCGCTCACGCCGCCCGCTTCTGGTAATCCTTCACGTCCGTGAACCGGATCTTGTCCCAGCGCTCCTCCTCGTAGCGGAGCGAGAAGGCGGTGGTCGCCATGAAGACCGGCGCGCCGTCGAGGTCGCTCGCCATGGCCGAGCCGTGGGCGTTGACGAACTTGTCGATCTCGGCCTCCGAGTCCGACTCGATCCAGCGGCAGACCGAGAACCGGCTCGTCTCGAAGTCGATCGGCAGGCCGTACTCCGCCTGGAGCCGCTCCTTCAGCACGTCGAGCTGCAGCGCGCCGACCACGCCGACGATGGCGGGCGAGCCGTCCTGCGGCACGAAGACCTGCACGACGCCCTCCTCGCCCATCTGCTGGAGCGCTTCCCGGAGCTTCTTGGCCTTCATCGCGTCAGTGAGCTTGATCCGACGCATGATCTCGGGGGCGAAGCTCGGCACGCCGCGGAACACGAGCTCTTCGCCCTCGGTCAGCGTGTCGCCGATGCGCAGGGTCCCGTGATTGGGAATGCCGACCACGTCGCCGGCATAGGCCTCGTCGGCGATCGCCCGGTCCTGGGCGAAGAAGAATTGCGGCGCCGAGAGCGACATCGGCTTGCCCGTGCGCACGAGCTTGGCCTTCATCCCGCGCCGGAGCTGGCCGGAGCAGACCCGCATGAAGGCGATGCGGTCGCGGTGGTTCGGATCCATGTTCGCCTGGATCTTGAACACGAAGCCCGTCATCTTCGGCTCGGTCGGCTCCACCGCGCGCTTGTCGGCCTCCTGGCCCCGGGGCGGCGGCGCGAAGCGGGCGAGCCCGTCGATCAGGTCGCGCACCCCAAAATTCCGTAGCGCCGAGCCGAAGAAGACCGGCGTCAGGTGCCCCTCGCGGAAGGCGGCGAGATCGAAGGTCTTGAGGCCGCCCTCGGCCAGCTCCACCTCCTCGCGCCATTGATCGGCCGCACCGTTCTCGGTGAGCAGCTCGTCGAAGAGCGGATCGGCGAACCCCGAGACGGGAATCGTGCCGGCATCGTCCGCCGCGTCGAGCCGGCGCACCCGGTTGCCGCCGAGCTCGTAGGTGCCGGCGAAGTTGCGGCCGAGCCCGATCGGCCAGGTCACCGGCGCCACGTCGAGGGCGAGCGTCTTCTCGATCTCGTCGAGGGTCTCGAACGGGTCGCGCGCCTCGCGGTCGAGCTTGTTCACGAAGGTGACGATCGGGATGTCCCTGAGCCGGCACACCTCGAACAGCTTTCGCGTGCGGGCCTCGATGCCCTTGGCGGCATCGATCACCATCACGGCCGAATCGACCGCCGTCAGGGTGCGATACGTGTCCTCGGAAAAGTCCTCGTGGCCCGGCGTGTCGAGCAGGTTGAAGACGCAGTCGCCGTACTCGAAGGTCATCACCGAAGTGACCACCGAGATGCCGCGCTCCTTCTCGATGCCCATCCAGTCGGAGCGGGTCGAGACCCGGTTGCGCTTGGCCTTCACCTCACCCGCGAGCTGGATCGCGCCGCCGAACAGCAGCAGCTTTTCCGTGAGCGTGGTCTTGCCCGCGTCCGGGTGCGAGATGATCGCGAAGGTGCGCCGCCGCGCGACCGGGTCGGCGGATTTCGGATCGGCGGGTGTGGGGTCGGTCTGCATCAGCATGGCGGGCACCGGCCGCCGCAGAGCGGGCGGCCGCTCGTCTCTCATGGGGGCCGGGCGGTGGCCTGCTCTCTACGCGTTCCGCGTGGCTGACGCAAAGCCGCCTCCCCTACCCCCGCCCGACGAAGGGCATGCCCGTGGCCATCACCGTCATGAACAGGACGTTGGCCGAGAGCGGCAGCCCGGCCATGTAGACGACGGCCTCGGCCACATGCGCCGCCTCCATGTACGGCTCGGGCCGGATCGAGCCGTCGGCCTGCCGCGCGCCCTGCCCGAAGCTCTGCGTCATCTCGGTCTCGGCATTGCCGACATCGATCTGGCCGCAGGCGATGTCGAAGGGGCGCCCGTCCAACGCCGTGGCGCGGGTGAGGCCGGTGATGGCGTGCTTGGTGGCGCTGTAGGGCGCCGACATCGGCCGCGGCGCGTAGGCCGCGATCGAGCCGTTGTTGATGATGCGCCCACCCCGCGGCGCCTGCCGGCGCATCATCCCGAAGGCGGCGCGGGTGCAGAGGAAGGCACCGGTGAGGTTGACGTTGACGCTGGCGAGCCAGTCCTCGACCGAGACCTCGTCCACCGTCGCGGCGGGCGTGAAGATCCCGGCATTGTTGAACAGCAGGTCGAGACGCCCGAAGCGCGCGCCGATTGCGGCGAACAGGGCCTCGACGGCGTGCGGATCGGACACGTCGGTCGGCACGCACAGGGACTCGCCCGGCAGTTCCGCGGCGACCCGATCCAGCGCGTCCCCCCGCCGACCGGCCAGCACCAGCC
>NZ_JBELQE010000046.1:0-21643 GCF_040270385.1 Methylorubrum podarium
GGCGACCTCGCGGTGACCGCCTCCGGCACCCTGCGTCCGATCACCTGGATCGGCCACCGGGCGATGACGGCCGCGGGGGCCGCCCTCCCCTTCCATCTGCAGCCGGTGCGCGTCCGCGCGGGCGCCTTCGGCCAGGGCCTGCCGGCCCGCGACCTCAGCCTCTCGCCCGGCCACCCGGTTCTGGTCGGGGCGGAGGCCGACAACGAGGGTGGCGTGCTGGTTCCAATCATGTGCTTGATCAACGGCACGACGATCACCCGCGAGCCGCTTGCTAGCGTCACCTACTGGCACGTTGAGCTCGATGCCCACGACATCCTGCTGGCCGAGGGCCTGCCGGCCGAGAGTTACATCGACGGCGGCGACCGCGCTTTCTTTGAAGGCTCCGACCACGCCATTCACAACCCGGACTTCGTGCCCGTGGGCTGGAACGCTCGCTGCCGCCCGGTGGCGTTCGACGGTCCGGTCGTCGAGGCCGAGCGCCTGCGGCTCGATGCGGTGTTCGCCGCCTCTCTGAGCGAGCAGTGCGATTGGCAGGCCACCGAGCGCGCGCTAACCGCGTAACTGCCGGCCAACGCCCGACCACACCAGCCCCGCCCGGCTCAGCCGCGGCGGGGTTTTTCCGTTCCCGACCGCCGCGAGGATTCAGACGAGACACAAGATCCGGCGGCACATTAGCGCCGCCCGCCCACGGGATGGATTGTCGCCGACATCAGCATGGTTAGCCCAGCGCTGACGAGCAGCGAAACCGCACCACGCAGAGCCGCGTCAACGTCGAAACCACCCGGCAGAGGGCGTCCCACGACGAAAGGCCATGCGTGCAGGCACGCCGCGCCGACTGGAGCGGCGAAGGCCAGGACGCAGAGGATCTCGAAGAGCCAGCGGGGCATCGCGGGACGGTACCACGCCCGTGGCTCGCCGCCATCCTCCGCTCTACGGACCGATCACGACACTCGCCCGCGAGACGCCGGAGGAGGTGGTGCTGGCGCCGCGCGTGTAGCGCCATGAAGCCGGTCGATCCAGCCGTTCGCAGCACGCACCTGCCGCCGACCTTCGCTCTTGAAATTCGGAGATCATAAAGATCTGTTCCGACAAGCACCTCTATCTGACTAAGCCCAGCCAAATTCTTTGATAGCGTGAGTATCGTTCCAAATTTTGGTCATATGACTGATTTTTTCGCCATCGAATTCCATGGCATAAACGTAGTCGGTTGCAGTGCTTTTCCCCGTAGGGGGGCAAGGTCCACCTTCCCCGGTGTGTGTCCCTCGAAAGATGCCATACGCCAACACGTTTTGGCGCTCGCCGTCTGTCGCAAAGGATTTTACTTCGTATTGGCCATCAGGAATGAACGTCAGCAGTCCCTTCATCCAATTCGTATAGTCCTGCAGCGTGACGATGCCCGAAAGGGCCTCGGCTTGAGCTGAAAAGCTGGCGCTGGGTGTGCAGTATTGTTCGCAAGCTTCCCAGCCACCGCCTGTCTCACATGCATCGAAGAACGCTTTAGCGACGGTCGTAATCGTACTCATGGACGCTGCCTCGCTGATTTGCCGAGCCAGACTAGGACGTTTGAAGATGGTCCGATATGGCAAAGGGTACCGGTTGCGTGCAGCAATTTTTGCCAGAAACGACGCCTTCCAGGGCTTTTTGTCCACAAATTGGCTCGTCGATTAACTTAACTCGGCAACTGGTGGCGAACGACGCGCGCGGGATCAACGCTGGCTTGGCGTGGACTATCCGCACACTGCCACCTGCCCACCTATTGCCAGCCCTCCAGCCGGCTACGAGATCCACTTGCCCCGCCCAGCTCAACCGCGGCGGGGTTTCGTTCGCCCGCGAACGCCAGAGTAGGTGGTGTGGGATTCGTTTGTGGGGCGCGGGCGTCTGGACAGGTATTGGATTGTGATGGCGGGTCCGCTGCAGACCCGTCGCCGGCCCGGGAAGGTCCTGGTTTAGGGGCTTGATAGATGGAAGGCGTGCGTCTGGGGCAAGCGGAAAGCCGCCTGTCTCCTCCTCCGGGACGAGAGAACGCTAGGCAACGTCACGGGCGGTTAAACCCACCCGTCCTACAGCCATTACCGCATTCTGGCCTCGGCGAGGCGACGTAGGGGTGGGGCGGCACATGCCGGACAATCAGCGCGAGGTGCTCCGCCAGAAGGCGTTGGCTGAGATCGCCCTCCTCGACACGCCGCCCGAGCGCGAGTTCGATGTACTGGCGAAGCTCGCACAACGCATGCTTGGCACCGGCATGTCCTCGATCACCCTGATCGCCCCAGAGCGCCAATGGTTCAAGGCCCGCTGCGGGCCTCTGGCACCGGAGACTGCACGGGCCCAGGCGTTCTGCCCCGTGGTGGTCGAGACCGAGGCACCGCTCACTGTGGCGGATGCCCGCCACGACCCCCGCTTCGCCGAAAGCCCCTTCGTCACGGGCGCACCGAACATCCGCTATTACGCCGGCGTCCCGGTTCGCGTTCAAGGACCCGACGGCGGTCTGGTGACGATCGGCACGCTCTGCGTTCTCGACCAGCAGCCGCGCGAGCCGACGGCCACCGACTTGGAGGTTCTAGAGGAGTTGGCCTCCGTCGCCGAAGCCTTGATCGAGGCCCGGGCCGTCGCTCTTCGCGCTGCCAAAGCCACCGAAGAGCACCGTCTGACCGTAGAGCGGCTCGAGCGCGAACGCCGCCAGTTCAAGCAGGCCGAGCGCATGGCCGACATGGGATCGTACCGGTACGACATCGAGAAGCAGATCACCGCTTGGTCGGACGGCGTTTTCGCCATCCACGAACTGCCTGTCAGCGGCGGTGTGCCGAACAGCGAACTCATGAATTACTTCCCCGAGCCCGACCGCACCACATTCGTCGCCGCGGTGCTGCGCACGCTGGACACGGGTGAGCCGTTCGAGATGGACGCTGACTTCGTGACCGCCAAAGGCAATGCGCGGCGCGTGCGATGCTCCTGCGAGATCGAGCTGGCCAAGGGCAAGCCTGTCGCCCTCATCGGCCTGATCCAAGACATCACCGAACGGCACGACTTGGAGCAGCGCCTGCGCCACCAAGCCCGCACCGACGACCTCACCCAACTTGCCAACCGGGCCGAGTTCCATCGTGTTCTCGATGCACGGCTGCGCGAGGCGCGCGCTGCCGACGGCGAGGTGGCGGTGCTTCTGATCGACCTCGACGGCTTCAAGGGCGTCAACGACGTCCTCGGCCATGCTGCGGGTGACGCAGTGTTGCGCCGTGTCGCCGATCGGTTGCGCGCCTCCTGCGACGACGGGTGTCTTCCGGCGCGGTTGGGCGGGGACGAGTTCGCGGTCGTGATGTCTGCTGACCTTGATCGCGTGGGACTCGATCGAAAAGTTCGGCGCCTTCTGCACGACCTTGAGATCGTGGTAGAGGGACATGGTCAAATCGCCCGCGTGACGGGAACAATCGGCATCGCGTGGTCAAGCGCGGCCTCGCAGGACCGCGATGTCCTCCTCCGCCAAGCTGACTCAGCGCTCTATGACGCCAAGCGCAGTCGGAAGGGAACTGCGCAGACCTACCAAGTCGTTGCGGACCACCGGCATGTCAGTTGAGCATGGCCTTGCCCTGGCGAGCGAGCCATGCCGTGAACCGGCAGAAAGCCAACCCAGGGCGCATTCGCGGCTGGTGGCGGATAGGGGCGTCAGGAGAGGCGGAGATGCGCCGAGTGGCGATCATCACCACCCGTTATTTAGGCCGCTCGCATCAGCCGAGGCAGAGTTTTCGTGCCCGGAAGACGCCGAGCAAGTAGTTCGGGCGCCGTGCGTGGACCGGTGATCATGCTACACCTTGACTGTCTAAAGTCCGTCTCGAGCTTTCGTATCTTGGTGCATGTCAAATATCTCTAGTCTTTTGTTGTAGCTAAGAATTATGGTTTCGCCGCAACTAAGACATTTATATTTAGGAACTGTTGCAAACCATTTGCCGCTCTTTTCATGAACTGCCCCACAGAAGGGACAATCGCAGCGCATCAAGTCTTTATATAAGCCCGGCGACAGTCTCATGGCGCTCACCAAGGTGATCCGAGAAGTCAAGTTCCACAGGCTTACGCAACTAAAAATAGAATTAAGCCGATGCCTTAATCCCTACACAGATTGAGATTGATTGCAAATCAAATCGCGTGGAATACACAGCTCGATCAAAAATTTCTACCATCGCGTCAATCTTAGATTTGCAATTATAGATCGCCATCCTAGCATTCAAATCACTGGTTTACTGGAGTGAAGAGGCTCAGCGGGCTAGCATATAAGTGTGTAGCTTAACTATACCGCGCCGCCATCCGATTGGCTCATGCCCGTTCCTGCAGATGCCTCTAGAGCCCCGGACGGCTCGCCGCGGCGGGGTTTTCGTGCTTGGGAGACGCTAGAGCAAGTAGTTCGGGCGGCGTGCGTAGAGCGTGGGCCGCCATCGTAAGCCACTGGCCCGTGCCATGCGTAGCCATAAGGCTTCTATCCAGAAGACACTCAGCCCCGCCCGGTCCGCCGGCGCGGGGCCTTTTATACACTGGCCCTTGAGGCTCGCAGCTGACGGCCCTCCATGGGGCCGGGATACAGATCTCGTCTCCGACGGTGGCGCTTCGATTGGCAAATTGAGGAGCCCCATCGAATGCCGCGCTACTTCTTCGTCGTGGAGGACGGAGAGCGGACGGTCGATGAAGAGGGCATGGAGTTGAAGGGGCCCGATGCTGCCGCTGCTGCAGCCCTTTCCATCCTGCTTGATGTCGGCCGGTTCGAGGTCATCGTGCGGGACGAAAGCGGGAAGCGGATCTACCAATCGAATTTGACCATCCAGGCCGGCTGGATGGCAGAGGAGGCGATCACGGCGAACGCGGCAAGCGGCTGACGCGGACCGAAAGCTTGCGCTTACCGTAAGCACGCTACTGCTGGCTGCAGCGCTGGCATCACAGCGACCTGTGCCATAAGCTAATTCCGTTTCTCCCAAGGTCTGATTAGGCGGCGCCTCTATCGCGCCGCCGCGAGCATCCGCTTCAGCACCTCGTCCATGCGGTCGTCATCGCTGGCACCGGCCGCCACAGCCTCGCGACCGACGGTCTCGTAGATCTTTCGCACGGTCGCCTCGTCCAAGCTGAGACCGCGGGCGATCCGGTTCAGTCGCCCGGCGCCTGTTGGAGGCGAACTATACTGCGAACGATCGCCAGAACCTCACGACGCATTCGATCATCGTCGATTGCATTGTAGGCGCGCAGGAGATCAACGGCACCGTGGGCTTGCAGAAAGCTAAGCGCTGCCACCCCATCCTCGACAGCGTCCCCATCATCGCTGTCGAGGAGGGTCGAGACGGGCACTTCGAGCATCTGGGCGATTTCGCTCAGGCGGCCCGCGCCGATGCGGTTCATGCCGTTCTCGTACTTCTGGATTTGCTGAAACGTCACGCCGACGGCCCTGCCGAGCGCAGTCTGTGAGAGTCCTTTGGATTTACGGAGCTTCTGAATACGCTCACCGACGATACGGTCCTGCTTGGTTGCCCGCCGCGTGGCGCTCGGAGTGTCCATAATCGAGGCCCTCAAAGGCAGAACGGTCGGGCGGCATTATTGCCGAGCGAGCCTGAATGCATAGCAGCTCTAAGGGGAAAAATTTTCCGTTAGAATGATCGACCGGGCTTCAGAACCCGGGCCTGCGCTCATCTTTCATGCGCGTCCAAGCCGAGGCCGCGGGCGAAGCCGAGCAGGCCGCGCAACTCGGCGGCGGATCGGTCCAGTTGGTCCATCATGATGCAGCCTCCTTCGTGCGCAGCAACTCGCCCATCCGCAGCACCTGGGCACGAAGTTCGCCCGTCAGCAGGTCCGCGTTCCCGCGAGCGACAGCCTCGTCGAGCGCCACGATCTGGCAGGAGTGCTCAACCGTCAGCGGGATTTCGACCGGCCGGCGATCCTCGCGGCGGTGGCCGCGTTCGTAGTTCTCGACCGACCCGCGCGAGATGCCGAGCCGGTCGGCTGCTTCCTGTTGCGAGAACCCAAGCCTCAGGCGCCAAGCCTTGAAGTCGTCGGGGCTCATGCTAATCTCCTAGGCGCCGAGGGGGTGAGCGGTTGGGCTTAGTGGGAACCGGAACTTTCGTCCCGGTCCCCGAGTCGGCTACTTGAAGATCAGGACCAGGCGCCAACCGAGGAACCTGATCTCCAAGCGGACTTCGCTAAGCTTCAACCGTCTCACCCCCTTTCGGTCGTCAGGCGGATTTGCCTGACCCATTCTGTATAACTGTTTCGTACTGAGTACGCAATGGAAAATCGTACAGAGTACGGAATTTTCGCGAGGTCTTCACCCGCGCGGCTCCCGGCCGGCGCGGGTTTTTTGTTCTAGACTGCGCGCCGCTGCGAGCATCCGCTTCCGAACCTCGTCCATGCGCTCGTCATCGCTGGCACGGATGTACGCGCGCCTTCATTCCGGCTCCCGTGGCGGTTCGGTTTTCACCGCGTGAAGCTGTGCAGATGCAGATAAGTGGGATCGAACTCGGCCGCATCGTAGAGACGCTGCCAGTCATGAACGACCAACTGGCGACGCTCGAAGGTGATGAGGTTGTCGTCGCGCAGTGCCTTCAGCACCCGACTGATATGCACTGTCGTGAGACCCGTTGCGTCAGCGAGATCCGTCTGCCGCAGCGGCATCGGGCATCGCAGATCGGCGGCGAGGCCGACTGCCTCTTGCCGCAGGTACAGCTCGCAAAACAGGTGCGCGATCCGGCCATAGGCCAAGCGGCGCCCCATCGACGTAATCCAAGTCCGGAAGATCCCGGCATCGACCAGCGTCTCCCGCCAGAGCAGGGCGGCCACGTTGGGGAAGGCCGCCGTCAGCCGCCGCAGGTGCTCGTGCGGAATGAGGGCGAAGGTGCAAGGCGTCAGTGCCCCCACGCCATGATCGAGGGTGCCCAGATGAAGGCTTTGTAGATCCGGTGTGTCACCCGCGACGTGAAAGGACAGGATCTGCCGGCGCCCTTCGTCCAAGAGCTTGTAGCGGTAGGACCAGCCCTCCACGAGGAGGCCGCAGTGAGACGGCCGCTCGCCGTCCTCCACGAGATCCTGGCTGGGATTGATGTGCCGGATGGTGGCCGGCAGCCGCCGGATCGCCTGCCGCTCCTCCTCTGTGAGGGCCGACGTACTCACCAGCTTGCGGATCAGAGCTTCGAGAGCTTCGGTGGGGGCGGCCATAACCCGTGTTGTGTGTCTGCGATCCCGATAGTCAAGGAACCCATCCGCTCGTGAGCGTCAGCGCGGCTTCGTAGATCCGCGTGCCGGTCTCATCACGTACGCTCGCCTTGAAGGTATGGTTATTGCCGTTCGGCAACTTATCGTTGGCAAGTTGTGCGAGCGTGGCGATTACCTCCTGCCTAGCATGCTCCCGATCATTGAGAATGACACCCTCATTGTCGCGCAGATCACGCACGCCGTCGTCGATGTCGAAGAAGTAGCGAGGCACAGCGTTCTCCCTAGAGTGATTTGGAAACCCCAAGAAGATCGGGCTGGTTCGTCGCTCGTGGCAGAGATCGATGGACGGTCTCGTAATTCGCCTCGACCAAGCCGAGACCGCCGGCAAAGCCGAGCAGACTGCTGTTACCGGAAGTCCGTCGGGAAGGAGGCTACGAACCAAACCACGGCCTGCCAGCAGCCGTAAGCCAGTAGGCCGATGAGCAAGCCTCCAATTGCAAATCTTAGCCCGACGTCGCCTCGCTGCTCGGGCTTCTCCTTCATCGCATCTTCCCTGAAAGGTTCACCTACCCGCACGAACGTCCACGAACGCACGCATGAGGACACGTCGGCCACGAGCATCGTGGACGTCGACCAACCAGTCCGTCCAGTCCGTACCAGGCGCACCATCCATGACGGCCCGTGCAACCTGATCAGCTTGCAGTCCAAGCGCGCGCGGTCGTGGCACCCACCGACCGGTCAGGTCGAAGACGGCATCGCCGCCTCGGCCAACGCAGTGGAAGTGGTAACGCTGGACGGTCACTGCCTTTTTCGCTCCGCGTCCACAGCGCTCCCCATGCGTTTTCGGGGCTGCGTCGAACCTCGTTGAACCAAGCCCGGACGTCTGGTTTGTTCACTGTACGTTCTATAGGACTCGGAGATGACATGCACGGCGTGGTCGGACGTCGAACGATGCTGTGCGACGATCTGCCGGCCGCTGCGGAGACGTGGTGCGCAGAAGCGGCGGTGATCGCCGAGGCTTACCGGAGCGCGCACCGGGGCGATGATCGAGCCGCCCTCGTCGCGGCGATTGCCGATGCCCTGGCCGATCTCGCAGCCGCGGAGGAGCGAACGGAGGCGGTGCGGCAGCAGGTGTCCCGCGGCTACGTGCGCAGCGCGGCCGGGGCGGCATGATCTCCGCCGGGCTCTACCGCATCGAAGAGATGGCCGCGGAGGGCGCCGCCACGGTCCGCGTGCCGGTGATGGGCCCGTCGCTGTGCGCGGGCTTCCCCTCGCCGGCCGACGACTTCGTCGAGAACGCACTCGAGTTGCCGCGCTGGCTCGTGCCGAACCCGCCCGCCACCTTCCTCTGGCGCATCGCCGGCGATTCGATGCGCGATGCCGGGATCTTCGACGGCGATCTCGCCTGTGTCGATCGCAGCCTCAAGCCGGGCCACGGCAGCGTCGTCGTCGCGGCGGTGGACGGCGAGATGTCGATCAAGCGCATGGTCGTCGAGGGCAACCGAGCCAGGCTCGCCTTCGACAACGCAGACCTACCAGTTTTCGCGCTAGAGGAACTCGCCGAGGTCGATGTTTGGGGCGTGGTGCGCTTCACCGTCCGCTGGCACGTCGCCCGCGCCGGACAAGGCCGATGAGCGGCGCCGAGGCTCGCCTGCGGGATCGGATCGGCGGCGGCCGCGCCCTCGCGCTGATCGACGGCAACAGCTTCTACTGCTCCTGCGAGCGCGTGTTCGACCCGAAGCTCGCCCGCGTGCCGGTGATCGTGCTGAGCAACAACGACGGCTGCGCCATCGCCCGCACCGCCGAGGCCAAGGCGCTCGGGATCAAGATGGGCGCGCCCTACTTCATGATCCGCGGGCTCTGCGAGCGCCAAGGCGTGCGCGTGTTCTCCTCGAACTACACCCTCTACGGGGACATGTCGGCGCGCATCAACGCGATCTACCGGGATGCCACGCCCGACGTGGAGGTCTACTCGATCGACGAGAGCTTCCTCGAGCTGACCGGCTTCGTGCGCCGGGACCGGGTCGCGCTCGCTCGGGACATCCGCGCCAAGGTGCGGGCCTGGACCGGAATCCCGACCTGCGTCGGCATCGGCCCGACCAAGACGCTCGCCAAGCTCGCCAACCACATCGCCAAGAGCGTGCCTGAGCTCGACGGCGTGTGCGACCTGACCGAGCCGACGGCCTACGACCATTGGCTCTGCCGGATCCATGTCGGTGAGCTGTGGGGCGTCGGCCGGGCCTCGCTGCCGAAGCTGGAGGCCATGGGCATCGACACCGTGGCCGACCTGCGCGACATCGATCCGCGGCCGGTGCGCAAGGCGCTGACGGTGGTGGGCGAGCGCATGATCCACGAGCTGCGCGGCGTGTCCTGCCTCGGGCTCGACCTCGTGCCGGCGCGGCGCAAGGGCTGCGCGGTGACCCGCTCGTTCTCCGGCCGGGTGACGGAGCGGGCCGAGCTGGAGCAGGCGGTGGCGGCCCACGCAACGCGGCTCGGCGAGAAGCTGCGTCGCGAAGGCCTCGGCACCGACCACATCACGGTCTTCTACCACACCAGCGAGCACGACCGCGGCGAGCCGATGCGCTCGATCTCGACGGTGGTGAGGCTACCGGAGGCGACCAACGACACGCTGGCGCTGATCCCGGCGGCGCTGCACGGGGTGGCTCGCACGTGGCGCGAGCAGGGCAGCCCGCCCTGGCGCTACTCGAAGGCGGGCGTGGTGACGGTCGATCTCATGCCGCTGGCGGCCTCGCAGCGGGCGCTGATCGGACGGCTCGACCGCGAGCGCGCCGACCGGCTCATGGGCGCGATGGACGCCTGCAACGCTCGCTTCGGCCGAGGCAGCGTCGTGCCGGCGCGAGCCGGGCTGGAGCGGCAGCGGCGGACCTGGTCGACGAAGTTCGAGATGCGCACGCCGCGCTACACCACGCAGGTGGGTGAACTGCCGGTCGCGCATGCTTGATGGGTCGGCTCCCGACCCCAAACGGGCCTGCCCCCGGTGCCATGCGTATCCATCTCACTGATCGCTGCCAATAACTGGCTGCAAGCACGCGTTCATGCCCTGCCCGCCGATGGGCAGGGACAGATGGCCGGCGACGCCGGCCAGGAACACGCGGCCGCGCGCAGAGCCGGGCGAGACCCCGTACTGGAAGCGGCTATGGGTGTCATCAAGAGCCGCCTGTGGCAGCCCAAGCTGATGAAGTGCAAGTTCGAGCCGGCGCTTGCCGAGGAAGCACTAGGACAGATCACGTCCGAGAAGACGGAGAGTTAGAGAGCCATCATATGCTCCGGTGCATGCCAGACATGTAGCTCCCAGCCGCGGCCAGCCGCATCGTCCAGCGCATCCCTTGATCGGGGGTGTCAGCTCGTTGTGTCATCACCAAGCGAGATCGTTCGCTCGACGACGTGCTCAAGGGGCGCGTTCTCAGCCGTGAGCGTCATACGCAATTTCAGGGTGCCGCCCTTCACCTGTCCATCGCGGGCCACGCGCTCGATCTCGCGCTGGGAGGTGACGCCGACCTCTTTTAGGAACTTGCGTAGCTCGATGTTAAAGCGATCCTCGTCCATGGCGTTCCTCCGCATAGGGTGTGGTTGCCGTCAACGCCGCGGGCTGGCAGTCGGCACCATTACCCTGGCAGACAGCGCAGCCGTTTGCGATCTGCCTGATCAGCGTGTGGGTATCACTCCAGATGATGGACCGCGTCATCGACCGTCTCGGCGGTCCGGCCCGAGACCGTGAGCGTATCGTGGGCTGGCGTCACGGGATCAGCCCCGGCCTCAGCTTGAGGTCATAGGGCCGCCTGGGTGTTCGTGGTGACATGCCGGATATGCAACTTACGATGCGTCTGCCGACAAGGCCTCGATCGAGCGGCCGGAGACGACGGAGAGCGGGCGCTCCTCCAGGATGTCGGGGGCGCTAGGCGGGCGGGCCGCCTCGTCGTCCGCTTTCATGAGGAGCCAGGAGACCTGCCTTCCGCGCGGCGCCATGCGCATGAGGCGCCACCCACCAGTCAGCTTCGCACCATGGAGGCGAAAGCGGAGCGACCCGGAGGCGAGATCGGCCACCGGATCGCCGTTCGGCTGCCAAGTGCCACGATCCCACAGGAGCACGGCGCCCGCCCCATAGGACCCAGACGGAATCACGCCCTCGAAGCTGCCGTAGCTCAAGAGGTGGTCCTCGACTTCGATGGCGAGCCGCCGCTCACCGGCAACTAGGCTCGGACCGCGGGTCACCGCCCAGCTCTTCAGCACGCCTCCAACTTCGAGCCGGAAGTCGTAGTGGAGCCGGCGCGCGGCGTGCTTCTGGACGACGAAGGACGGCATTTAAGTGGTGAGCGGTCCGGATATTGGTTCAACCAGCCATCGGCAACGCTGGTTCAAACGCAGCGGTGACCGCCCGTTCTGCTCGTTCCGCTTGCTTCTTCGGCGCTGCGCACTTCCAGGTTTCACAGCCACGTGTTGCCGTTAGGGAGCGGACCGTGCCCGACCGCGTTGAACTCGCATCCCCGATGCTCAGGATAAGTCATGGACCTGCATACCACGATCAGGGACTCCATCCTGACTGAACTTCAGCGTCAAGCGGAGGCGACCGATGCCGCTCCGAAGGTCAGCCTCGCGGAGGACGGCTTTGTCGACATCCAAGGGCGGATCGATATCGACGCGTTGATTATGGTGATCACGGGCTCTCTCGCCGGAGGGCCGTAAATCCGCTTCCAGCGGAGCAACCGCGACGACCGCGATGCTGATGAGGAATGGTAGATAATGAACAGGGCTTACGGTGTGCAGGTGACGGCGCCGGGACCGGACGGAGGCGAACCGAGGACCGTGCCGGTTCTGGTGGTCGCAGGCGACGAGCAGGACGCGCTTCTGGTCGTCTCCGAGGCGGTCGGTGACGACGCCGAAGCTGAGGTGCTGCGCGAACTTACCGACGAAGAAATCCGGGAACACGGCCTCGATCTGGAGCAGCGCGGAGCCGCGAAATCGCTCGCGATGCTGAAACTCTGAGATTTTTGAGCGGCCGGAACGCTCCCGGATCACGGCCCGCTCTGTCTCTATGGCCCCTTTCGGATCAGGGGAGGCTCACACGGCCGCGAGCAACGCGCGCTTCCACGAGGACCTGCGGGCCCGCGATCCTGGCTAGGGCGTGCGAGACCTTGAAGCCGTCCTCTACTGCCTCCCCTGCGCCAAGGATGCTCTGCGAAGCTCGTGGACGCAGAAGGTCTGCGGCGACGTACCGAACTCCGCTGCGATCTGTTCGACGGTGCGGCAGACCGTGATGCTGCGCACCACCCGCGCCTTAGCGGCTATTAGATTGAACAGAACTTCCAGAACCGACAGGCCGGGAAGTTGGGACTGCGCCAGAGGGGGTCAAAACTCAATCAGCTTGACCATTTGAGGGTCAGCTTCCGACCCGAGGTAGTCATTCGGGCAGTCGACTACGAAGAGCCGCTTGTGGTGCTAGAGCCGACCTTCAGAATGCCGCCGCGCAATGAGCTGGATCCTCGCTCAAAGCCCTGACGACGAGGCTGGTGTCTGGCCAGAGCGATTCTCGCTCACTCCTCGTCGATCTCGTCCAAGACTGTGTCACTGAAGGGCACCGTCAGAACCGGCTGACCTGCCTCGTCGCTGATCTCGAACGAACAGGTCATCCAGTCACGGACTATGTCGAGCTGATCTCGTGTGATCATGGTTCTCGCCTCAGACAGAGCGTGCTCGCGGGCCGCAGTGATATCCGCAAGCTCATCACCCTCATGATCCTCCGCGAGGCCATCGGGGCCGGGGCGGTGTCGTATGTTAAAGAAGTAGCGCGGCATCAGCTGCCCTCGATCAGGCGAGCGTATTCTGCTTCTGGCAAACCATAGCCGTCATCCGCCAACTCCTCCATCGCCTTGCGGTTCAGGATCGTGAGGCGTCCGCGCCGTGCCTTGATGTGGCGGTAGCCCTCTAGAGCCTGTATCGCCAGGGGCGCGCTAGGCCGGCGCACGCCGAGCATCATCGATAGGAAGTCGTGGGTGAGGCGCAACTCGTCCCCACCTATACGGTCCTGGCACATCAGCAGCCAGCGCGCGAGGCGGACCTCAGTCGTGTAGGCGGCGTTCACGTAGGCGGTCTGCGCGGCCTGAACGTACTGAATGTGAACGAAGCGCAGAAGAACCTTTTGCAGGCTCGCACTCTGTTCGATGGCAGAACACATCGCCTCGGAGTTGATGCTCAACATGTCGCCTGGGCTCTGAACGAAATGATCATGTGGTGTGCGATCAGAGCCAAGCAGGAGGGGAAGGGCGCCGATCAAACCCTCGCGACCGATGATCCCCACCTCGACCTTGCCTCCCGATCCGTGAGTGGTGATCGAGCCGAAGCCAACCTCGGGGAAAAACAGGTGCTTGACCGGAAGGTTGGGCTTGATCAGCGCTTGGTTCAGCTCGGTGGCGACCAGCTCCAGGTGCGGCTGGAGCAGCCCGAAATCAGATAACGAGAGAGCCCGAAGGAGGCGATTGCGGACGGTCGATTGTTGAGGCTGAGACACGGCTCCGCTCCCATTCGGGGCAAGAGCACACGCTGTCTCTCAAGCGCCTGCGCCCGGACAGACCGGCAGGCGCTGATCGCTACCTGGTGATTACGCCCAATAAGTCAAGCGCTCTGATAGGTTTTGTTCGGTGCAAGACCTAACGGATTGTCAGATATCGGACATAAGTCCCTAGCCTCTCGTCATCTTTTGCAACCTGTGCCTATGACTTCGTCTCGAAAGCCTTGCTTCCGTGGAAAGGCGGGCGGCTGAAGCGCCAGGAGTCGTTATGCTGAACCTCGACGAACAGCCCTCGGTCTTGCTGACAGAAGATTTTCCTCTGGTAGGCATGGACCTCAGCGATAGCCTGGAGAAGGCGGGATACCGCGTTATCGGGCCAGCAGCCACGGCCACCGAAGCGCTGAGCTTTCTGGAGCAGGAGACGCCCACCCTCGCCATTATCGGCATTGCACTTACGGATAAGCTCTGCATCGAGCTAGTGCGCGCGCTGCGGGAGCGCGGTGTAGCCTTCCTCGTGCATTCCGGCTACTGCCAGAACGACCCGCTTGCCGGCGACTTCCGAAACGTCCCCTGGATCATCAAACCAGCCCCGTCTGAAGACGTTGTATCGGTCCTCGACGAGCTGTCGTTAACGGCTGCATCCGTCAGACAAGAAACAACAAGGGCCATCTCGCTTCGGCCTGCTGAGCAGATTTCGGGAAGCGTCAATCCGCTCATCCGCAAGCTAGAGAGTTTCACGCCCCTTTCGGACGAGGATCGAAGGCTGCTGCAGAAGATCTGCGTGAACCAGCGCCTCGTTCCGCCGCACACCGATCTCTCGCAGGAGGGTGACAAGCCTGATGATGTGTTCGTCGTGCTGTCGGGCCTCGCCTGCCGGCATAAGTTGCGGACGAATGGCGCGCGCCAAATTCTCGCTTACCTCCTACCGGGTGACCCCTGCGATCTTGACGTGGCGCTACTCGGCACGATGGATCACACCATCACCACCCTCTCGGCCTGCAAGGTCGTGCGCCTCGCGCCCGATGTGGTCACCGATCTGCTTGCGCACCATCCCCGGATCGCCCGCGCGCTGCGCAAGAACACGCTGGTCGATGAGGCGACCCTGCGCGAGTGGCTGATGAACTTGGGTCGGCGCTCCTCCGTGGAGCGGCTGGCGCACCTGTTCTGCGAGCTTCTTCTGCGTTTGCGAGCAGTTGGACTTGCCCCCGAGGACAGCTACGCTCTACCGCTGACGCAGGTGGATTTGGCCGATACTACCGGCATCACCTCCGTTCACGTCAACCGTTCGCTCAAGGAACTGCGGCAGCGTGGACTAATTGAACTTCGAGGTGGCCGGCTGAAGATCCTCGATTACGCGCGCCTACGGACGCTGGCCGAGTTCAGGGCCAACTACCTGCACCTGGGTGACCGAGTTGCCGTATGAACCTGCGCCTCCAGCCCGTACAGATCGCCACAGGCAGCCCCGATGGAGAAAGCCAGCTCGTATTCAACGAAGGCTTTCTAGTTGCGGTGCTGGTGCGTCTGTCGGATTTGCACGGTGATAAGGTCGGAATGTGGTTCCTGGAGGCAGGTTTTGGGCGGGTGAATGATCCGGACCCGCCTCTCTTCGCCGACCTGGATGAAGCGGAGGCTTGGATCATGAGCCGGCTCGCATAGCAGCTTCGACACCGCTGTCTCGAAATGCCCAGTGATGCGACCTCTGCAGAGGTCCGCTTTCGACGGAAAAGCCGCCTGTCGAGACATCTCGACTGAATGCCCGCAGACCACCCGGAGCAGGCTTTGGAAAGGTCCGCCTTCAGGCTTTGGGTGGAACGGTCTCGGATGGCTGCAACGAGTGGAAGCCGTTAGTCCTCTTACTGACGGGGCAGCAGCTTACTCCGGGAGTGCACATTGAGCGGGATCGTTAGTGGATGGCCGCAGGCGCTCCTGCGCCTCGAAAGCTTGTCCGTCCTCATCGCCGCTTCAGCGGCCTATGCGTGGCAGGGCGGGAGTTGGTGGCTGTTTGCCGCTCTCTTCTTCGTGCCCGATCTTTCCATGCTCGGCTACCTCGGCGGGCGCAAAGCGGGGGCCATGCTGTACAACCTCGCTCATTGGTACGTACTGCCCCTAGCATGCGTCGCTTGGGGGGCTTCAGGAAAGGCGCCGTCGGTTCTGGCGACCGGTCTCGTCTGGGCTGCGCATATCGGTTTCGACCGCGCCCTGGGGTACGGCCTCAAATACGGGAAAGGCTTTGGCTTCACTCACTTGGGGGCGATGGGTAAGGCCCACCGTGATGCGTAGCAGCGAACGGCAATGGTTCGACAAGGAACAACCATCTGAGTCGGAAGGTGGACCCGGGGCCGATGTCCGATTCCCCCTAGTGGGCCGTGAGCATGAAGTCGGGCTGCAGGACTGATTGGTTGCCGTCAGGTCTCGGTGTTTGGGTCGTTCACGCCTTCTGCGCCCGCGCGACGAACTCCCAGATCGGAACACCGACCGGCGCGCCCGTGACGTTCCGATAGCCGCTGACGTTGCCGAACAGGATCCGGTTCTGCTCGATGCCGATCGCCTTGTGGCCGCCCGTCATCATCACCCCGCACCAATCGACCCGCAACGTGCCGTGCTCAGGGTGGACGCCGAAGAGCTGCGGCGCCGTCCAGCCCAGGCGCACCGCCTCTGCGCCGTAGCGTTCGATGAAATCGGTGCAGGCCTCGTGGATGTTGGCCCACGCGGTAGCGCCGAGGTACCGGCATGGCGGTGTGATCGGGCGGAGCACGCCAAACGCCTTGCGCCACTCGGCGGCCTGAGGCGGAAGCGGATCGGAACCAAGTTCGGAAAGCATGGACGCTGCCGGCTGACAAAGGGGTCGACGGCATAGGGGCCTCAGGTTGCCTGGACCTTACCGCCTGGCCTTCCCCTCACGCCTTCGTGGCCCGCGCGAGCAGGATCGCACGACCGCACCGAGGTCGAGCACGTAGCCGTCGGCGATCGGGTGCGCATCGGTCTCGGGATTGGCGAGATACGCCTTGATCGCCGCGTTCACCTGCTCGTCGGGGATGGCTTTGGCGTTGAAGAGGTCGCCAGCGGTGGGAGAGGAATCAGCCACGGCGCATGGTAAGCGCGGACTGCGGGCCCAACCAACGTTTCGCCAACGAAACCGGATTGCCAAGGGCTCGAAAGCGCCGTTGAAAGACGCCCCAAGCATCAGAAAAACCTTCGTTTTCCACTAGAAGCGGCGCGCTCATAACGGTCTGGTTGCAGGTTCGAGTCCTGCCGGGCCCACCACGCGCTTCCTAACGGGTTGAGACACAGGGTTGCCCGTCTCACGCGCCGGAGGCGTGAGCGCGGGGCTTTTCGCAAACTCGCGCGTAAGCCCGGTACGGCTGATCCGTATGGAACCGTGCACTGCGCGGCGATGGTGATCTTGCACCGTGTCGGACTTTCCCACGTTCGCTGGGATCGACTGAAATTGTCAGAAAAATTGTGAAGACAACGCGATCAGATCGGTGACTTCCGCAAGTATCACCTCGACATGCCCGCCGTTCTCAAGACGCAAGGTGATGACGAGGAGAAGCTAGCCGCTTTCACCGCGTCGATATTGCCTTTCGAGCAGCCGGGAAAGCAGACCTGCTCGTCCTGGCGGCCGACGTCCAAACTATAGGAAACGTTGACCGGTTTGAGGGCTGCAGCCAGCACCTGACCTGTCCCTTCCAGGGCCTTGGGGGAAATTCAACGGCAGGAGGGATGACAGAATCGGGGGGTCGGCCCATCTCTTGCCCTCGCGCCAGCCGGGCCTCGTCGCCGAAATCCTGCGGGATTCTGCACGGCGAATTGCCGAAAGATCCCGGTCGCAATTGCCTGGTTTTCCGATAACCCGTTGAGAAACAACGCAGCTTGTTGCCGGCGCGCCACGGCTTGCTCGAATGCATCATGTTTCGAACGGCGGACGGATTAAACTCGCGCATGATCCGTTGTGCTTGCCTCTGAGGCCGCGCACAGAATGCGGCCCCTGCCCCGCGGGGGAAGCAAGAAACACGAACACGGGTCTTCAAATCGATGCGAGCGCTTCGCAGCAGTCTCATCGCTTCGGTTGCTCTCCTGCCTGGCGGCGCGCTCGCGCAGGAGGCCGTGAGTCTGAGCGAAATCAGTGTCGTCGCCACCACGCCGGTCGGCGTCGCGGGCTCCGGCGCGAGCCGGGGGGCATCCCCCTTCGGGGCGGCGCCGACGGGTGTGGCGGTCCCGCGCCTGCGCGGCGGCGAGCAGCCGCTCAACAAGATTCCGAGCACGGTCGAGACCGTCACCGCGGCCGACCTCGACATCGATCGCGGCACCTTCAACGCGGTCGCGACCCTGGCCCGCCGCGTCCCCGGTCTGAACCTGAGCGACTCGCAGGGCAATTCGAACCGCGTCGACGTCACCTATCGCGGCTTCACCGCCTCGCCGGTCCAGGGCGTGCCGCAGGGGCTCGCCGTCTACCAAAACGGCGTGCGCATCAACGAGGCGTTCGGCGACGTCGTCAATTTCGACCTGATCCCGCCGCTGGCGATCCAGCGCATCGACGTGGTGACCGGCAACCCGATCTTCGGCCTCAACGCGCTGGGCGGCGCGGTCAACATCCAGATGAAGAACGGCTTCACCTGGCAGGGCACCGAGATCACCGCGCTCGGCGGCTCGGACGGGCGCATCGCCGGCTCGCTCCAGTACGGCAAGATGATCGGCCCCTGGAGCTTCTACTTCGCGGGCGACGGCCTCAACGATCGAGGATGGCGCTTCCAATCCCCCAGCACGATCGGCCGCATCTACACCGATCTCGGCTACCGCTCGCAGGATTCCGAGTTCCACCTGATCGGCCAGTTCGCGCGGACCTTCTTCGGCGCCGCCGCGGCGACGCCGGTCGATTTCACCCGCGTCGACGAGCGGGCGATCTTCACCTACCCGCAGACCACGACGCAGCAGGTCGGCACCCTCCAGGTCACCGGCCGCGTCGACATCTCGCCGAGCTGGGATCTGGCCGGAAACGCCTATTTCCGCCGCTACAGCAACCAGTACGTCGACGGCAACGACGGCGATTTCGAGAATTGCAGCACGCGGTCCAGCTTCCGCGGCCGGCTCTGCTTCGAGGATGACGGCTTCTCCCCCGCGGCCGGACAATCGCAGCTCGCCTTCCGCAACCAGTTCCTGATCCTCGGGCGCGGGCTCAACGCGCCGGGCATCCCGTTCACGGGGGGCGTGCCCTACGGCACCCTGGACGTGACCAAGACCGAGGCGACCGGCTACGGCGGTTCGCTTCAGGCGGCCAACCGCGACCGCATCCTCGACCACGGCAACAGCTTCGTCGTCGGCGGCAGCATCGACGTGGCGGATTACAGTTTCAAGTCGTCGAGCACGCTGGGGGTCATCAATCCCGACCTCTCGGTCACGACCGATCCGAACAACCCCTTCTACGGGACGATTCCCGGCCTCGGCACGCAGCAGATCCGCACGGCCGGCGCGCTCGGCATCGCCCCGAGCCAAGTGATCGGCTCGAACCTCTATATGGGCCTCTACGCCAGCGACACCTTCGACGTCACCGATCAGCTCTCGCTGACCGCCGGCGCGCGGCTGAACTTCGCCCGCATCACCACGCAGGATCTCACCGGCTTCTCGCCCGACGTCACCGGCACCCACTACTTCACCAAGGTGAACCCGGTCGCCGGCCTGACCTACCGCTTCACGCCGGAACTGTCGCTGTACGGCGGCTACTCGGAATCGAACCGCGCGCCGACGCCGCTGGAACTCGCCTGCGCGAATCCGGACCGGCCCTGCCTCCTGCCGAACTCGCTCGTGGCCGATCCGCCGCTCAAGCAGGTCACGGCGCAGACTTACGAGGTGGGCCTCCGCGGCGCGGTGCCGAATTTCTACGACGGCGGCCTGCTCAGCTACAAGCTCGGCGCCTTCCGCACCGATCTGACCAACGACATCATCCAGCTCGCCACGCCGGGCAATTCCGCGCGCGGCTACTACGTCAACGTTCCGGCGACGCGGCGCCAGGGCATCGAGGTCGCGGCGGAATACAGCCGTGGCGACCTCTCGCTCTACGCCAACTACGCCCTGATCGATGCCACCTACCGGTTCAACGGGACGCTGTCCTCGCCCAACAATCCACTCTCGGACGACGGCGCCATCTTCGTCACGCCGGGCAAGAAGGTGCCGCTGGTGCCCGAGCATCAGATCAAGGCCGGCTTCGACTACCTGCTCCTGCCGGGCTGGCGCCTCGGGCTGAACGTCCAGGCCTTCTCCTCGTCCTTCTACCGCGGCGACGATTCGAACCTGAACCGGAAGCTTCCCGCCTATTACGTGCTCAATCTGAACACGAGCTATCAGGTCAACAAGAACCTCGAAGTGTTCGGCCTGATCACCAATCTCACGAACAACCGGTACGCCACCTTCGGCACGTTCTTCGAGCCCGGCCTGGTCGCCGGCCGCTATCCGGTCAACGACGTGCGCACCACGACCCTCGCTCAGCCGCTCTCGATCTACGGCGGCGTCCGCTACGTCTTCGATGCCGACGTCGTGCCGGCGCCGGTGGAGCCGCTGGTTCGCAAGTTCTGATACGCCGTCCGTTCGATCACTTCGGTTCGTCCTGCGTCCATGCGAGGCGAAGGCAATTTAGGGCGCGACGTCTTCGGAGTGATCGCGCCCTGGATCGCTTTGCTGCCGCCCGCGATGACGGGATTGTTCAAGACCCAAGGCGATCAACCGGAAACCAGATGAGAACCGGGGAACGCCGCGGTGCGGAAGCGCGCCTATTCCCGGCCGGAGGTCGTGCTCGCGTTCGGCGCTCGATCCTGGGTGCGTCCGCGTCTCTGACACAACGCCCACTGCGCCGTCCCGGCCGAAGCGGCAGGCCGGTGACCGGAAGCGTTGTGAGGCGTTCCGAAAGGCGGGTTTCGCGTTTCGAGCACTGTCCCCGACCTGACTGCATCGGTCCGTCGTCTCTCGATCCTCGTGTCGGCCCGCCTTCGTTCGATGAACCGGCGACCCCATCGTCGGAAGGCGCTCTCGCATGAGAAAGGTCGACGATCAGTCTCGGGTTTATCCAAAACCGCCCGTCCGTCCGACGTATTGCCAAGAGATCCTGGGTATGTCGGGAAACTATGGCATGTTGCGCAGCGATCACATTGAGCGGATTCAAATTAATCGGAGCGTGAAAGGCCGGAATTTTAGTGAAACGGGATGTTTTTCCACTTCCGCTCTGCGATCGTTATAATTATTTCTTATTCCGCTCGCTGACCATTTCGGTCGTGCCGGCAGCTTGCTTCTCAGAAGACAGTCAGAATGGCGCCGTCTGACCGGCGCCAATCCTCTGCTCACGTCCAAATCAGGGCCGCGCCGAATTCGAGGTGGTCAGGCGCTTCTCTAAAAATGTCATCATCTCGATCTTGGGAGGGCTCGATCCATGGCGATTACTTTCGACAACACGGTGTATCAGGCGGGTTTCTTCGGAACCGATGATGGCGGTGTTCCGGCCAGCGGCACGTTCCGGATCGACGACGTCTACGACTTCCCCGTGACCGTCAACGGGACCGTCACCAACCCCGGCGACACCGTCACGCTGACCTACACGCTTCCCGGAAGCGCGACGCCGACGTCGCAGACGCTGACCGCGACGGCGCTCGACAATCCCAACATGATCCTGTTCACGGGCGGCAGCGTGCCGGGCAGCTTGGCGGGTGGCACGAACCGTTTCGTGTTCTCCAACGTCCAGCTGTTCGGCAGCGGAGATCCGAACCGGACCGCGTTCACGGACGACGGCAACCGGACGCTCGGCGCCTATGCGCCGGTCTGCTTCACCACCGGAACCCTGATCCGCACGAGCCGCGGCGAGGTCGCCGTCGAGGATCTCCAGGTCGGCGACCTCGCGGTGACCGCCTCCGGCACCCTGCGTCCGATCACCTGGATCGGCCACCGGGCGATGACGGCCGC
>NZ_JBELQE010000047.1:0-14854 GCF_040270385.1 Methylorubrum podarium
CGAACCACACCGGCGGATGCGAGCCGTCGGGCAGCGCCTCGTTCTCGGAGAAGCTCGTCAGCGGGACGAGGCAGCGATGCTCCGGGCCGAGCCAGCGGCGCCAGTGCGGCGAGGCCGTGTTGCGCACATTCGTGACGCCCGGGTCGGTCTTCTTGCCCTTCAGGGCGAAGGCCGGCGACGGCATGCCCCAGCGATACATCGAGAGGATGCGTCGTCCGTCCGCGACGTGGACAACCGGCGCGGCCGTGTTCGGGAAGATGCCGGGCAGCGACGGCAGGTTGCCGGTGTGATCGACCGCCACCGCGAACAGGCGCCGGATCTCGTCCTGGCTCTTGGTCAGGGCATAGAGGTTGCACATGGCTGAGACGATAACCGAACAGGTCGGACGAGCGCGACTCGGACTTCATTGACCGATGGGCGCGGCGTCGGCGCTCATTCCGGAGCGCTCGTCCGCTCCTTGTCACTGAATCAGCGAGATTAGGTCCAAAAGGGGTGAAAAGCGGGCCCTGTCCTTCCGCCCCTAAGCAGAGCGGGAGGGCCTGCTGGGGGGCATAGACCAAGGAGGCTTGTCTTAACAGTTCATGCGGGTGATAACATGAGTTATGGCCGCGCGTCTCACCGTTTCCGTCTCTATCAGCCCCGAGTTGCATGCCGTCGCCGAGCGCATGCTCGCCTCCGGGCGCTACAGCAATCTGAGCGAGGTATTCCGCGCAGCCCTTCGCCTGCTCGATGAACGCGAGCGGGACTTCCAAGCGCACTGTGATACACCCAGAACGATGCAGCCCCCACGCGAGACCCTGAGCGCGTGAGCGTCCGGCCCTCACCCGAACACTCCTGCCTCGCGGGTGGCGGCGAGGCCGGCGAGAGGCTGCGTGCCATCGATTGGTCCGGTACCTCGCTCGGCCCCTTGGGCGGCTGGCCTCTGTCGCTGCAGTCGGCCGTGCGGATCGTGCTCGGCTCTGCCTTTCCGATGATGCTGCACTGGGGACCGGATCTCGTCACCATCTACAACGACGCCTACGCACCCAGCCTCGGCCGCAAGCATCCCGGCAATCTCGGCCGGCCGGCGCGTGAGTGGTGGTCGGAGATGTGGGACCAGCTCACGCCCATCTTCGACCAGGTGCTCGCGGGCAAGCCCTACCTCGTCGAGGACGCCCGCTACACACCCGACCGGGACGGCATGCCGCGTGAAGCCTTCTTCACGCACTGTCACAGCCCGCTCTGGGACGACGAGGGGCGGATCGCCGGCATCTTCCTCGTCGTCACGGAAACGACGGGCCGGGTCCTTGCCGAGCGCGATCTCACCCGGCTCAACGCGAGCCTTGAAGAACAGGTCGCCGCCGTTCAGGCCAGTGAGACGCGGCTGCGCGAGAGCGAGCAGCGCCTCGACGCCCTGATCCGCTCATCCTCGGAGGTGCGCTTCTCTACCAGCGCTGACTGGAGCGAGCTTCACCAACTCGCAGGTGGCGGCTTCATCCCCGACACCACCGCGGCCAACGCGAACTGGCTCGACGAGTACATCCCGGCCGAGGATCGCGTGGCGGTCCGGGCGGAGATCGCGCGGGCGATCAGAACCAAGTCCGACTACAGCCTCGAACACCGGGTCAACCGTGTCGACGGTACGGTAGGCTGGGCCTTATCGCGGGCAGTGCCGCTCCTCGATCCGGCGGGCGCGGTCACCGGCTGGCTCGGGGCCGCTTCCGATGTCACGGACCGGCGGCGGGCCGAAGCAGCCCTGCAGTCCCTGAACGCGACCCTGGCCGAGCAGGTCCAGCAACGGACGCAGGAGCGCAACGGCCTTTGGGAGGTCAGCCGCGACCTATTCATGGTGACCGACGGCAACGGCGTGATCCTGAGCGTCAATCCGGCCTGGACCACGGTGCTAGGCTGGGAGGAGTATGAGTTCATCGGCCGGACCACAGAGTGGCTGGAACACCCGGATGATCAGGTCAGGACGCGCGAGCAGGTCGCCCACCTCGCCGGGGGGCAGGCGACGCTGGCGTTCGAGAACCGCTTCCGCTCCAAGGACGGCGACTACGTGCATCTGTCGTGGACAGCGGTGCCTTCCGACGGCCTGCTCTACTGCTCCGCCCGCGATGTCACCGAGAGAGGGCGACAGGCAGGTCTCCTCCTGCAGGCCGAGGACGCTCTGCGGCAGTCGCAGAAGATGGAAGCGGTCGGCCAGCTCACCGGGGGCGTGGCGCACGACTTCAACAACCTTCTCACCGTTATCAAGTCATCGACCGACCTGCTCAAGCGCCCTGATCTCGCCGAAGAGCGGCGCGTCCGCTACATCGCAGCGATCTCCGATACGGTCGACCGGGCGGCCAAGCTCACGGGTCAGCTCCTCGCCTTCGCCCGCCGCCAGGCGCTCCGCCCCGAGGTGTTCGATGCGGCCGTCAGCGTGCGGGCTATCGCTGACATGGTTGGCACGCTGACGGGCGCGCGCATCAGTGTGCGTCAGCAGCTCTCCGACGAGCCGTGCTTCATCAACGCCGACCCGAGCCAGTTCGACACGGCGCTGGTTAACATGGCGGTCAACGCCCGCGACGCCATGGAGGGAGAGGGCGAACTGATCATCAGCGTGCAGCCCGCCGAAGGGATGCCGGCCGTACGCGCCCATGCGGCCGTCCCGGGGGCGTTCGTGAGGGTGTCGATTCAGGACACCGGCAGCGGGATCGCGCCGGACAAACTCGGGCGGATCTTCGAGCCGTTCTTCACCACCAAGGAGGTGGGCCAGGGAACGGGGCTGGGGCTAAGCCAAGTCTATGGCTTCGCCAAGCAGTCCGGCGGCGAGATCATCGTCGAGAGCGAGGTCGGCACAGGAACGACGTTCACCCTCTACCTGCCGCGCGCGGTGGCGAGCCGCGCCCGCGTTCGCCCAGAGGACGACGCGCCGGTCACTGACGGTGGCGGGGCTTGCGTGCTGGTAGTCGAGGACAATCGCGACGTGGGCACCTTCGTGACCCAGACGCTGGGCGAGTTAGGGTACCAAACCCACTGGGTTCTCAACGCCAAGGCTGGGCTCGACGCGTTGGCGCGCGACCCCGAAGCCCACGACGTGGTATTCTCAGATGTGATCATGCCGGGAATGAACGGGGTCGAGCTAGGGCGGGAGATTGCCCGGCTTTATCCGCGCCTGCCGGTGGTCCTGACGAGCGGGTACAGCCACGTGCTCGCTGAAGAAGCGGACCACGGCTTTGAACTCCTGCAGAAGCCGTATTCCGTGGAAGCGCTGTCGCGGGTACTGAGCCGTGCCATGCGGAGGCGCAGGGACGGCTAGGCGGAGAGTTCGTGGCTTCGCTGCACCATCAGTCCGCAAGTTGGTGGCTGCCGCAGTCATGACAACCGGCGCAAACGGCCGACGCCAAGTGGGCGCTCGGAAGGCCTGCATCGGTTGCGAAGCGGGCTGTAGCCCTTCATTCGAGCGCCACGACTTCAACGGTCTCGTCTGCATGTAGGAGACGCGATCACGTTTGGCTCAAGCCGAGTGCGGATCGGCATGCGGCTGATCGGCAGGACGGTTATGTTCATTGGAACTCTCGGTCTCCGAGGCGGCTTCGTTCGGTACAAAAGGGAGGAACCCCAATGTCGAAGTTCTCAATCCTGTCCGGTGCCGCGGCGCTCCTGATCCTCACCGGCGCCAGCGCCATAGCCGCTCCTTGCGCGACCGGTACGACGACCAGCACCCAAGGTCCGAAGACGGGTGACACAAGTTCCAACGTTCAGGGCGGCTCGACCGAGAAGGTTACCCCTGGCGCCAAGGGTGAGTCGCCTGGCACGGTCGGCGCTCTGAACCAGGGCTCGACCAGCGTACCTAAAGAGGGCGAAAGCACGCTCAAGCCCGGTCAGCGCATTGAGGGGCAGAACAGCAACGATTGCTGAAGCGCTCTTACCGATTAGTTGTCACGCCCCGCACCATCACGGTCGCGGGGCGCTTCATTTCCGCTACGAGAGCGCGGCGCACTCGAATGCGGCTCCTCGACGCGCTGATCCAGATGACCAGCACCGCTACGCGATCAAGCCTAGCATGAACGAACGGGGCCTTGGCGGAGAGGTTCGCTCAGCCGCCGACATATTCCCGACGAGAGCGCAATTACCTCGTGCGCGCACCGCTACCTTGGGCTTTCCCTATCGGAAGGTCGATAGGAAGCCGTCTGTCCCCCGAAGATGGGATCGGCGGCGTCGGACCGGTAACACCATGCGATCGGCTCCTCCAACCGCATGTCCCATCCAACGAGACGCTCGACGGACAAGATTGCCGATGAACGCAACCGACGCACCGTCAAAGCAGGCCGCCGCGGGTCCACGCGTGGATGAGGTATCCCAGGCCGAAATCGCGCAACTCGCACGGGAGGTTGCCCGGCACTGCACAGCCTTTCGCGAGCCGATCCCACGGCTCGCTTTTCGGCAAATCGCTGACACTCTGCTGCCCTACCTGATCCTCTGCGCTGCCATGCTCGGCCTGGCGGCGAACGACTACGAGCTGTTCGTCCTTCCGCTGGCCGTTCCGGCTGGCGGATTTCTGGTCAGGCTCTTCATCATCCAACATGATTGCGGACACGGCTCGTTCCTGCCCTCGCGACGTGGGAACGATGGACTCGGCCGGATCTTGAGTCTGCTGACAGTGACGCCCTACGACAGCTGGAAGCGGGCACATGCCCTGCATCACGCTTCAACCGGCGACCTGAGCCGCCGCGGCATCGGCGATGTCCATACCCTGACAGTGCGCGAGTATCTCGCCTTACCGCGCTGGGGCCAGCTTCGTTATCGCCTCTACCGCAACCCGCTCATCCTGATCGTGCTCGGTTCGCCGCTCAACTTCCTCCTGCTGCAGCGGTTGCCCTCTGGCGTCGGACTCCCATGGCGGACGGCCTGGCGCGACGTGCTGGCGCTTGATGCAGTGCTCCTCGCCGCCCTGGCGGTGTTGGCGCACGCCGTGGGCAGCATCGGGCTAGTGCTTTGGGTGTTCCTGCCGGTGATAAGCGTGGCGGCCTGGATCGGCGGCTGGCTGTTCTACGTCCAGCACCAGTACGAGGAGACCGTGTGGGAGCAGGCGGAGTCATGGGACTTCCACCGCGCTGCGCTCGGCGGCAGCTCGTACTATGCCCTGCCGCGGGTGCTTCAGTGGTTCACCGGCAATGTTGGCCTGCACCACGTCCACCACCTTAATAGCCGCATCCCGAACTACCGCCTGCAGGAATGCCTTGACGGACACGAGGTACTTGGGCGGATTGGCCGCTTGAGCCTGCGCGACAGCCTTCGCTGCCTTGGGCTGGCGCTATGGGACGAGGAGGCCCGGAAGATGATCGGATTCGCGGGAGTGCGGCGGCTTCAGGCGGTCTGAGAAAGGTTCGACCAGGTGTCGATCGCACTTCGACGCGCCGGTCCATTCTGATGGCCGATGGCCGATGGCAGACGGACGGATCGTCTCGTCATCCTGCACGTTCGCTTATTATCCCCGCCTCGTCAGGAATAGCGAACATGACGCCGAACCGCCTGACTGAAACCGAGTCGACCTTGGCGGTTACGGACCGCGCTTGGCGTGCTGAAATGATCCGCGCTTATGGTTCGGACGCTGTGTTGCATCACGGCTTCCAACCAAAGGCGAGCGGTTTGCCTGGTACGCGCCTACGCGAAACCTACGTTGCACGGCGGCGCGCGGTGAAGGAATGGCGCGACGAGCGGCGCCCTCGTGCCTGAGGTTTCGCGCGGGATGCCGTACTCACGCAACTTGTTGCTGCTCCAGGCTATATGCTTTCAGTCATCAATAGTTCCTTGAATTATCCAGTCGGAGAAGCAGATGCGCATTTTTGTTGGTTGCGAGATGACCTACGAATTCTCGCAAGCCACGCCGGTCATTGCATTACTCAACGTTCATTCCTCTCGGTTCTCCGATCTCGAACGGCCGGACTATCTCCTGACCTCGCCCTCCGTGGCATTAGAAGGCTACCGCGACAGCTTCGGCAATTGGTGCAATCGAATGATCGCGCCGGCGGGCTGGTTCACGCTCCGCACAGATACGGTGGTGCACGACAACGGCCTGTGGGACCCCGCCGTGCAGGACTCGCAGGAGACGCCGGTCGAACGCCTGCCATCCGATGTCCTGCTGTTCCTCCTAGGCAGCCGCTACTGCGAGACTGACCGCCTGTCGCAAACCGCCTGGGACCTGTTCGGACATTTGCCCTCGGGCTGGCACCGAGTGCAGGCAATCTGTGACTACGTGCATGACCGAATCGCCTTCGGATACGAGCATTCGCGGCCGACCCGGACCGCCGCCGAAGCCTTCGAGGAGCAGCGCGGCGTCTGTCGCGATTACGCACACCTAGCGATCACATTCTGCCGGTGTTTAAACATTCCCGCCAGATACTGCACCGGCTATGTAAGCGATATCGGCCTGCCGCTGCCGCATGCGCCCGGCGACTTTGCTGCTTGGATGGAAGTTTATCTGTCAGGTGCGTGGCACGTCTTCGATCCGCGCAACAATAGCCCACGCATAGGCCGCATCCTAATCGCGCACGGGCGCGACGCGGCCGACGTCCCGTTGACCCTTACCTTCGGCGCCAACACGCTCACAGGCTTCCGCGTCACGACCGAGGAAGCTTCCGATTGACCCGTTGCATGCCCAAAGGGCGAGGTGGCCAAACAGGGAGACGCATGAGTCGAGCCTATCGAGGAATTCGACCGTATCAGCCGCTTGCTGCGAGCATGACCGCAATTCCTCGACATCGTCAATGTGGCTGCTCGACTCGGATGAAGGCGGACGGTTGCCCCTCCCGCCTTCAGCAACGATGATAAAGCAGATCGCCGGGGTCCAGTACCGAGCAGCCTATCCGCATGCCTAGGCCATCGAGATCGGCCGCACAGCAAGCGACTTTGAGAGAAAACGATTAGCGGTTAACCGATTTCACCGCCGCTGAGACTGCATTCTTGATCGAAGGCGCTGCGGCAATAACCTTCGGAGTCGTCTTTTTCGGTTTCTTCGTCTCGCGATTTCCGCGCTTCTTCTCGTTGGCCATGTCGTGGCTCCTCGTTCATAAATGTCGGGACGGCAGGTCACGCGCGTTCAGTGACGGGCCTCGATCGAGACCGTCATCGGACGGTTTCCGGGCCAGTAGCGAGCGATAAAGCGCTTCCGGTCCCATAGTTCGATCGGATGATCACCCAGCAGCATCAGGGCGAGCGCCTTCGCCTCGGTGTCGTTCCGCGCACGTAGCGTGCGCCCGGCTCCTTCACGGCCGCTTTTCCCGACACCGTAGAGGCGGTAAGCGGACGCGCTGCCGTCATAGTTTCTGAGCTGGATGATATTGGTCATGACGTCCGCCTGTTCGATTCAGGCGGGGACAACATGCGCCCTCAGCCATCGGAGCCTGAAGGTCACCCTTCCGATGATGAGAAGACCTTGCGCCTTTCTTTTAGGGAAAGATAGCCCGTCCGGCAGGCTGAGCATATTGCGGGCTCGGCAACGCCCCGCACGACGCGGATAGATCGAGCGAGCGGTTGTGATGGGGAGAGAGGGCTGAGAAGGGCCCTGAGGAGCGACCTTCGAGCTTTGCGATCCTTGTTCGCCGTACAGCCACGATTGTAATATTTTACTCGTATTGTGGCTTCCAACGTGTTTATCTGACCTAGCATGGAAAGGTTGTGATTATGATATTTGATTGGCTGCGGGCCAAAATAGAAGAATTTCGAAGCCAGAGTATTGCTTCGAAGAGAAATCAGAAAAATATTTCTCAAATTGAAGATGGTACTTATCGCGACGCGTCTACTTTCTCTAATTCGAAATTTAATGATGAGTATGATTTAGCATGTGGCATACTAAAGAGAAAATTAAATGAGCATTTTCCTGATAATTATCATGCCAGTTCTTGTGCAGGGTACGACCCACAAAGAGACTATAGTTCCGAGAGAAGCGAGGCAATAGATAAATCATCTTCTGCCATTTCTTGCGCTTTGCGCAAGGGGTCTGGCGTAAACCACGCTGTCGAATTGGGGTTGAAAAGTATCGGTCTGTGAAATCGAACTTGCTTGCATTCGTTTCCGTTCATACCGCATCCGGCTTGAGCCAGATATGATCCAAGCCGCGCAACTCAACGCTGCCGATGAGGGGGGGCGAGTGGCGCTAGCGAGGGCGCGAGTGAAAACCTTGCACTTGGCGTCGGCCCGCTTCTCTTCGTCGTCGCCCTCGGCGGGATAAAGGTCTATGAACCGGACGATGCGCACGCCGGTGAGAGTCACGGCTCGCACCCCAATGCAGGGCAATTCGCCCTGAAGAAGGCAGCCTGACACAGCCGCGCTCGCCTTCACCTTCGCCACCAGCTCTGTTGTCTACCTCCTCGTCACGGTGAGGAGCGAGGCCGCGCCTTCGCTGGTGTTGGCCGGCATAGGGATCATTGCAGCGGGCGGGATGTGGCTCGTTGAGAGGGTCGCGTAAGCGACGTTGCTCAGTGCCCGCGGATGCGAGGCGGCCAGTGTGCCGACGCTTGCGTCGTGGCCATCTTGCGGAAGATCGCTAACACCGCGAGGGAGTCGGCACCCGCTCCTGCGGCCAAAGCTCGAGCTTCCAGCGCGGAAAGATCTGACATCACCGCGGCACCCGTCTCCGTTGCGGTGCCGTCTCGATCCAATGTCAAAACCGCCCACATCTCGTTGAGATATGGACAGGTGAGAGCCGGCATCCAGCGCGCCATCGGAAATCCTCAGGCGGCAAAATCCACCAAATCGACTTATTACACCAACAGGGATTTCTATCCCTGTGGCAATTTTATTTCCTTGCCGCGGCAATCCAGTCGGCTTCCTAATCGCCAGATGTGAAAACCCCGCCGCGGCTGAGCCGGGCGGGGCAAGTCTTCGGAGGGACCGCCATGCCCCGCTGATTGGGCAACCGTCCCGTGCGCAAGCGGTTCAAGGTCCGTCGGATATCCCACCATGCCGTCAACTCGGCGCCGCTCTTCCGAACGGAAGCTCTCCTGTCTGCCACCAGTCGCCATTGTAGGGGCGGATTTGCTCGACCGCGGAGCCGATGTCCGGCCAAGTGGCAAAGATGGCAACCGGGGCGCGATTAAATTCCGGCGCGCCCTAGATGCGACGGATGAGCAAACAACTTGTCAAACGTCGCGTCGTCCTCGCACTGCTGAGCGGCGTCTGCTGTGGGCTCGTCGCCCTTGGCACTCTCTGGCTGCTGTGGCCGCAACAGCTGGCGCCACTCCCTCCTCTTGCCGTCGCGCTTGCAGGCGTTCTCGGATCGGCGGGCGGCGCGTTCGGTGCGCTCATCGCGCTGAGCCGGACCAAGTCGGAGCAAAGCCAGCAGGAGTGATGCGCAATGGCAAGGCACATTCCGGCTTGTTCCGCTCCCTGCTAGACGCGTGCATCACCACCATAGTCTTTGAGCAAACCATAAAAACCCCGCCGCGGCTGAGCCGGGCGGGGCTTGAGAGAGCGATGAGCTACGCGTTGCCGGTCCGCTCGGTGTCGATAGCCTCCTTGTCGCGCCCCTCGTCGGACCGCTCAAGCACGTCCTCAGTCTCGCGTGCGATGTCCGTGGGCGTACCCTTCTCCGGCACCGACGAGTCGCCGACCTGGACGCGCTCGGTGGTCGCGTTCTTGTCGGTATCCGGCATGTCGCTGCCATGCTTGCGTTCGGTCATGGTGTCCTCCGAGGGTGGGTCGAGAGAGCAATCAACCGTTGAAGCATTCCGGGTGATCCATGCGCAGCATGAGACGAAAAACCCCGCACCGGCGGACCGGGCGGGGCTGGAGAAGGTGCACGCGGGACTGACTGCGCGTGCGGCATCAGTGAGCCGCTGCAAGCAATCGGTCCATCCCCGCTGCGCCAGCAACAGGACACGATGTCGTCAACTCGGCGCTGGCCCGCCGCTCCAGAGTTTGCCAGTTCGCCACCAATCGCCGATGAAGGGCCGGGTCCGCTCGATCGCCGGGTCAATCTCCGCAAAGGGTGGATAGCGGCGGTTCAGCCCCGCAAGATGGAGGACGGCTCCTAGCGGGTTGCTGGCCACCATTCCAAATATGCGACAAAATATTCAAGCAATTGGAAAAGCTTCGCGAATAAATCATTGGTAGATTGGAATGAATTCATTTCTTGGGATTGTCTTTGACAGTCTGATGCAATGCAAAGATCTCAATCTTCCTCGGATAGGTGAGACGCACGGTCACATCACAATTAAGGCATTGATATTTTGCGACTATTGCAAACCACCTGCCGGTCTGTATATGCACAGTCCCGCACAATGGACACGGGTTCCGAAACACATCTTCGTACAGGGCCGGAGACAGAGTCATAGTCTCGCCAATGAAAAATTAGTATTTTCTCGTGTATATCAGCAGATAAATGCTTGGAGAAAATTGTGCAAGACAATTGTAGCACGCATATGTTTCTTTATGGGATTAATGGATGCGCAGGTGAGTCCAAGATGGGTTGCACGGCTCTTAAGCCGCCGCTTTGGGTGGGAAGCGGCGGTTCAATAGGCAGATGTGGGACAGCAGGATCGCGCTAGCTCCGGGCCTTCGACTAGAGCCGCCAAAACTGGCCGCCCGCTACCACACCTAACCACAGGGAGGTCAGGACGCATCACCTCCAACACCGGCGCGTCTATGCCTCGCTCACGCAGAGCGCGGATCCTGTCGTCTCAGGTAAGCAGACCGCGCAGCTGCCCTGCTGCCTGGATGAAGAGTGGTGTCGCCAATCGACGTACACTCCTTCGGGAGCTTGAGGCCGCTAGGCAAAATCCTTGGGCCGAGTATTCCGAAAATCATACTGAATTTTCCGCTCATTAAGGCTTTTTGCGGCCTCCATCACCTCAGACCGGCCTGGACCGAAGCGACTGAGAAGCATGTTCGCTCTGTCTCGTGAAACGTGGTATTTGATATCCAGCTCTTTCATTATTTCAGCAAAATCACTTGCGCTACATTCCTGACCCTTCAACGCGGCAGCAAGAGCATCCGCCGTAGCCATCATCGTGAGACCGTGCTTTATCTCAATCGTTGAAGGAAGTCGCATTTTGCGTCCGAACCGTAGCATTGTGGGCATAACCGCAGACCTTCTATTAGATGTTTTTTCGAATTCGATCGGTGCAAGATAACAAAGATCATTCGAATGCCGTTACCACAAATAAATAACGTTCCGACAAATCTTCCGTTCCCGCATCCGATCGTGCACCCCCCCATATGACATGCTTGTCATTGTTACGATTAAATAGCCTTCTGTTGACCGACAATGCATGACACTATTTCGCCGTAACTTCGAATATGGACAATGACCATGTATGAATGACACGGGCTTGTGATCAATCTCTATAATAAAAATTCAAATGCAGAGGAGCGACTTTGAAACGGGAGTTGAATCAGCTAATAGTCTCTCAATCATAATATGATAAATTTTAAATCCCTAAATCAGCCGTTAAAAGTTACAGGATAAATAATCCATTGGCTGATATCTGCATATCATGCCACCATTGCCGTCCGAATGCGTCCTAAATCACGATACAAAAAATCAATAATTTTTGTGATAATATTTTGTGGCCCCTTGAAAGTGTTTTTTTCATCACCACTTAGTTTAGTAGAAAGTCAAACGCTAGAATTCAAGGAATGACCTGTGGGCATGACTTTGTTCAATCTCCTGGGTTTCGCCAGAACGGTTAAGCCAGCAAATCAAAACAAAGTGAATTCGGGCTGCGACAGAGGGAGGCGAGAGGAGATAGCTAAGCCTAAATCAAATCAACCGGAAGCCTTCAGTTCAGCTCGGTACCATGATCTGGCTATCGAAGAAGAACTCGGCCGGAAATTCGGCATAAAACCGTAACGCTACATGTGCGGTGCTATCTATTATATGATTGACTTGCTGTCAGGCGCATACTGAAAAAAAATCCCGAAGACATGGAGCGGATCATGACACTCCCGAGGCTAACCGGCCTAGAGTACTACTGGTTTGGAAAGAGCCAATCAATCGTTTCGGTTTACGCGCATCACCGACACATGGAAATCGACCCAGCTATCGCAGATGTAGTTCTTACGATAAAAAATGATGCAAAATCCTGCTATACAGGTCCTCAATCGTTACGGCGGCTCGCTGAGCGCTTAGATAACGAGGCAGCTGACGCTACGTTCATGGAAGCCTTGTCGGTGCTTGACGACGGGAAGCATGTAGAAGCTAGCCGTCGCGTGGAGGCAATGCGCTGTCTTTCATCCCGTTTTCTCGCCTCGGCCGATGAACTTCAGGCGGCGAAAGAGCGGCCTTTAATTTGATGCGGGGTCAATCCTGTCCATCGCTACGGTAGTCGCGCTTTTGCGCAATTGTGAAATCGGATGTAATGACCAGCTTCGGCAAGCGTCAACTGCTCAAATATCTCGGTACGATACGTGGACGAGGGAACTTGACGATCGGGAATGGTCAGATCAACCTCGGCATCGTCAGCTATGAGATCGATAGCTATCTCGACCGAGAATTTTATTCTGCTGACGGACAAATTGAGGGGGACACCGCGCATTTGATGCGAGCTTTCGAAGCTGGCAGCGCACGGATTTCCCTGCCCAGAGGCCGATCTGTCGAGGTCGTACTAGCTGACCCGATCGGCATTTCAGCGGTCGAGATTGTGATCCAAGGTCGTCTTCCGCTTTGATCTTTCTTGGGTTTCGGGTTCCTTAAAAGGCGATCAGTATGTTCCGAAAGCCAGTGCGAGCGACGTCCTTGGTTGTTGCATGCCTTGTATCGGTATCTTTGACAATCAGCTGCAGGGCTCGCGCGGAACTGCTCGCATCAAAGGTCGAGGCTGATCGGTTTGAAGCCAAGCGGATCACCGATATGAAGGCGCGGGGTGAAATTTCTCAGCGCTTGGCGGAGGCCCGCGAACGCCGTTGGGATCGCAAGATGAAGGCCGTCAGTGGGAGCATCTGCATTGGCTGCTGAACGCAGTTCCACGTGGCGGGAGTTTTGGGAAGAAAGCCACATCAGTGGCAAACTCCTAGTTATGTTCTGCGACTGTTAGTTCTTTCCAATTTTAACCGGCAAGGCCGCTAATCGGCTACGACCTGTTGATGACGTGGCTGACGTTCACAGCTCCGCTTCCTCCTCCGTAGCCGGCGTCCGAAGCGACTGCGACAACAGTCCGCAAGGGGTCGAAGGCGGGCCTTCGCAGACCGACGATCATCGTGCCATAAGCTCGCGCTCCACGCACGGCGCCCGCACCACCTCCTCCAGCATCGCGCGGGCTAACGTCGTGATTGGGCTGAAGTGATCTCGGATCACGCGTGAGGCCGCTCACCCGGCGCCGTGATCACCGGGCTGATGCGCGTGCTGGGCCCTGTGTAGAGATAGGCGCTGGCGTCCTTAGCCAGCTACCCGGTCGCCAGCACGACCGAATGGGCCGAGCCCTCCATAAACTGCCGATCATTGGCTCAGTGCCGGGGTCGCCCGACACGTAGCTGATACCCGGATTTGTCGGCTTCAAAGCCTCTTCGTCGGTCAATCCGTGGGTTCGATTGACGGTGAGGGATTCGAACTCACGGATGCCTTTGGCGCTCGTTAGGTTCCGCCGTGCAGACGAGTCACTGGACCGCAACACCTCCTCCATTCTTGTAAGGTGGGGCGCCGTCTTCTCCAAAACCGCCAAGGTTTGGCTATCAGCCTGATCCGGTCACCTCGTGATTGGTCCGCCGCCATGCTGTCCGTCTCCCGTGCCGTCGTGTCCAAGCACCGTGAGATTTCCGCGTTGCTTGCGACCTATGCCATGTTCCTCAGCGGCGTGCTGGTTCTGGCCTGGGCCGCAGCATAGGCCTGCTAGTCGAATTTGATGGAGTTTCTGACGTGGCAGACCGAGCGCAACGCCCGCAGTCAAGGACGGCCTTGGTCGCCTCTGTCGCCTTTGGCATCATTGTCGCCGCAGCCGGTACGGTCGGCTGGCGCTGGTACCATTACGTCACTGCCGGAGCCTCACCCTATGATGAGGTCGGGATCGAAGTGAACCGAAGGCTGCCTGAGTCCCTGCGCGACTGGGGCTGCGCACGTATCAAGGAGCGCTTTCCGCGGGCTGTGCCGCCCTACGGATGTCAGCCGGGGCAGGTCTCAGGCTTCGTCACCTCGACCTCTTTCTTGGGAGCGTCTGCCTCAGGTTCTCTGCAATCTGCAGAGCCCTCGCCGTTGCTGCACCAGCCTCTTCTTTGACCTCGACGTTTTCAGCCGACGTGCGCCTCCGGCCGGATCGCCGAGGCTCTGCCCTGACCCAGCAGGCCGCCACCATGCGCTCGATGTCGGCCAGGGTCGTGTAGACGCGTCCGCCGAGCTTCGCGTGCCCCAGGTCGCCGCGCGTTGCAGCATTGCGCAGGGCCAGTCCCGACATCGAGCCGTCTGGGAACGCAATGCGGGCAGCCACGTCGAGCGACAGCGGCGTGTCGGCGGTGATCTCCGACCGATCGGGGATGCGAACGGCTCGCCTCATGCTGCGCTGCCTCGGTGCTGTGCCGATTGGACTCGGATGGCGTTGCTCGCCTACGCAGAAGCGTAGCCATTGGCCTCGATGCCCTGCCATGCCGATCCGGCGCGAGTACCGTTTCTTCTACCCGATCGACTGGCCACAGCTCTCGGCGGTGATCCGCTTCGGCCGCGCCAAGGGCCGGTGCGAAGGCTGCGGGCGCCCGCACGGCCAGCTGATCTTCCATCTGGGGATGGCCACTGGTGGGATGCAGCCAGACAGACCTGGCGCAGGTGCTGGGTCCGGTCGTGCAGGCTGTGGCACGCTGGTTCACGAGCTATGCGGGAGATTGGGTGACGACGGTGTGTTGAAGGCGGCGTATCGAGGCGGGTGTCGAAGCCTGCCAGAACCTCTCAGCGAGAGCGATACGC